>CALXAM010000080.1 GCA_944386285.1 uncultured Clostridia bacterium
GTAGACTTTTTTAATAACCACCGTCCGGCCGCTGCATTGGGTTACAGAAGCCCCGTTCAGTTTAAAACCGAACGGGGCTTCTGATAAATATTCTTTTTACTGTCTACTTTCTCTTGACAAGTGCAAATGAATTTTTCATTCCTGCTTTTTTATTTATGATCGGATCATTCTCACATTCTCAAACGTGAAAACAAACACATTTCGACAGCAATCAATACTCTGCGCTGCCTGTTGTTCTTGGGAACGGAAGTACGTCACGGATATTGGAAATTCCCGTAATATACATAATCAAACGCTCAAAGCCAAGTCCAAAGCCCGCGTGTTTTGTTCCACCGTACCGTCTCAAATCAAGATACCAGCTGTAATCCTCTGGAGAAAGTGAGAGTTCTTCCATCCGGTTTAACAGCACATCAAGACGCTCCTCACGCTGACTTCCGCCGATGATTTCGCCAACACCCGGTACAAGCAAATCCATTGCCGCAACCGTCTTGTTGTCGTCGTTTAAACGCATATAAAACGCTTTGATCTCTTTCGGATAATCTGTAACAAAGACCGGACATTTGAACACTTTTTCCGTCAAATAACGCTCGTGCTCTGTCTGAAGATCCACGCCCCAGTAAACCGGATATTCAAATTCATCCTTATGCTCTTCAAGAATCCGAATTGCTTCTGTATATGTCACATGGCCAAACTCCGAATCAATCAGCGCAGACAAACGCTCAATTAAGCTTTTGTCAAAGAACTGATTAAAGAATTTCATCTCTGCCGAGCACTGCTCCATGACATATTTAAGCACATATTTAATCATGTCACGTGCAAGTTCCATATCATCGTTTAAATCTGCAAATGCGATCTCCGGTTCAATCATCCAAAACTCTGCAGCATGGCGCGGAGTATTTGAATTTTCCGCACGAAATGTCGGGCCAAATGTATAGATTTTACCGAATGCCATTGCCATGCACTCACCTTCAAGCTGGCCGGACACTGTCAGGTTTGCCGGTTTTCCGAAAAAGTCTTTCGAAAAATCAACAGTACCATCTTCATTCAGCGGCGGATTTACCGGGTCAAGTGTGGTGACACGAAACATCTCGCCTGCACCCTCACAGTCCGATGCAGTAATGAGCGGTGTATGCGCATAGACAAAGCCGCGTTCATTGAAGAAACGATGAATTGCATACGCTGCAACGCTGCGCACACGGAACACAGCACTTAATGTATTGGTTCTGGGACGAAGATGTGCAATCGAACGAAGATATTCAAGCGTATGGCGTTTTTTCTGGAGCGGATAGTCCGGCGTCGATGCACCCTCCAAAACGATCTCCTGTGCATGAATTTCAAACGGCTGTTTTGCCTGCGGCGTAAGCAGCAGTGTACCTGTTACACAAATTGCCGAACCCACATTATATTTTGTTACTTCTTTAAAGTTATTGATTTTTCCATCTTCAAAGACGATCTGCAAATTATTAAAACATCCGCCGTCATTCAGCTCGATGAATCCGAGCGCTTTGGAATCACGGATTGTACGCACCCAGCCGCAGACTGTCACGGTTTTATCTGCAAAATCCTGCGGGGATGCAAACAACTGACGAATCTCTGTTCTGTTCATGGTTGTTGCCTCCAATTTTGAGTCATTTCTGACGTGTTATTTTTTATTATAGCGCACGATGCGGTAAGATGCAAGATAAAAACAAAAATCCTGCATATAACTGGCAGGATTTTTGTTTGATGATTATAGTGAAATGACACCGAACGCATTCAGCACGGAAGAAACCAAAATTGCAATAATGCAAAGCGGTGCAACATATTTGATGATCACAACAAACATCTTTTTGCGGCGGAACTTTGCAGAAAGCTCGACTTCTTCAATAATGGTTTTCGGCTTTACAACAAATCCGATAAAAATACAGGTTAAAAATGCAACAATGGGCATTAAAACGCTATTCGATAAGAAATCAAAAAAGTCAAGAATTGAAAATCCAAAAATCGTAAATCCGCTCCAAACGCCGAAGCCAAGAGAAGACGGAATTGCGGCAAGCAGCGTAAATGCAACAACACCCACGCAAATCACTTTACGACTGCATTTTAGACGATCTGCAAAAATAGAAATGACTGTTTCCAAAAGGGAAATCGCTGAAGTAAGCGCTGCAAAAAAGACAAGAATAAAGAACAGCGCACCGACCACATTACCAAGCGGCATCTTTTGAAAGACTTTCGGCAGTGTGATAAACATTAAGCTCGGTCCAGACTGCAGCATTGTTTCATCTCCGCCGGAAAACGCAAATACTGCCGGCACAATCATCAAACCAGCTAAAATTGCAATTCCCGTATCAAACAGCTCAATCTGCGAAACGGACTTTTCAAGATTGGTATCTTTCGGCATATAAGAGCCATACGTGATCATAATGCCCATTGCAAGTGACATGGAATAAAACAACTGTCCGAGTGCTGCCAGCACCAGATTCACTGAAAATTTCGAGAAATCAGGGATAAAGTAATAAGCAATACCTGGGCCAGCGTTTTCCATTGTTAATGCAAATCCGACAATAATCAATGTTAAAATCACAAGTGCAGGCATCAAAATTTTACTTGCCTTTTCAATGCCTTTTTCCACGCCGAGAAACACAATCACGCCAGCTGCCAAAACAAACACAGCCAACCATACAAGTGGGGAAACCGATGAAGAAATGAACGAATTAAAAAAGGTATCCGAAGCTGCTGCTGGTCCTTGTCCCGTTAGATATACTTCAATATATTTGGTAACCCATCCACCGATTACACAGTAATAAGGCACAATGATAATCGGAATGACCGAAGACAACACACCGATAAATGAACATTTTCGATTTAATGCACGGTATGCGCCGATCGCTGAAAGACGTGTTTTTCTGCCGAGAGCAATCTCAGCAATCATTAACGAAAAACCAAATGTGACAGCCAGAATGATATAAACAAGCAGAAACGTTCCGCCACCGTATTTTGCAGCTAGATACGGAAATCTCCAGATATTTCCGAGTCCAACTGCGCTTCCGGCTGCCGCCAGGACAAAACCGATGCGACTTGAAAATGTACTTCGCTTTGATAATGATGCCACAGGCATCCTCCTTTCAAAAAACGCCAAATTTCATAGGCTCTTAATCCTGCTCACTCCACATGCACGTGAATCTCTGTCTCAAACATTCGATTCCATGGCATTCTGCATGTTTCGACGATCACATGGTGTGTCTCATCACAGAGCATTTGATCTGCAAATAGTTGCAGTTTTTGTTTTACAATCGACGCGATCTCGCCCTCTTCGCCATCGACCAAGAAATAATTCAGTCCGCGCTGTTTTAGTTCTTCACAGCACACTTCACGACGGACAAACGCCATATATCCGATATCCTCAAGATACCGTGCCGTGAGAAATTCTTCATGACCTGGACGCGATCCGTAAATACAGAAAATCATCGCCATTGGAATCACAGTTCCCAATGTATTCGACGAAGTATTCCATCCTGCATATCCGGCAACTTGATATAAAATGCCTTTTTCCTTAAGCAAAGAAAGTAATTCCGGATCCCCGCCGTTTCCATATGCCACATCACCAAAACAGACTGGTTTATGGAGTACATCCATCGCATAAGCGGCATACTCCACCTGCTCAATCTGATTACGGTATGCGTCATATTCAATACTGGGTGGAATCGGCTGATCGATTCCGTGTTCTTTTGGATTGCCTCCCGGCGAGTTAATCATTAAAACCAAATCCGCCTCCTGCACGCAGGACGCTACAAGTCCACCGGCGGCAAGAATCTGATATTTGATCGTTTCGTTAATCAAACGATCTTCATAAAGCGGAATAATGCTGTCGCCAAGCGCACTCGCATATTTTACATAAACAAGAGGACGAACGCCGTTTGCCTCATTGATCATCCGCGCGACCAGCGTATTTTCCACTGCATCCGCATCCGGATACATATAAACGGAAAGCTGTGTATGCGTTTGTCTGATATGGTTGCGTACAATCTGCTGATCTTTTGCTGTTAATCCATACGGACTCGAATCGTCCTGTGGAACGATCATAAAATCAATCACACCATCACGCACCAGATCAATCGCCATCTGATTGATCACAATGTTCTTTTCTCTGCGGGAAAGATAATCCTCTAAATATTCTTTAGGCAAACGCGCACAAATCTCATCGTATTCTGCACGCTCTTCTTCTGTCGCAATTGAAAGCTCCATCTTGTGCTGAATAAAGCCATATCGATGAATTTCATGTCCCCAGTATTCATAATAATCGGGTTCTTCATCACTGCTTGAATAACGGGGATTGCGCATAATCAGCGTAAATCCAAACAGTTTCAGTGACGGATATGTTTCTTTTAACTTACGAAGCCGCTCCAATCGATTAGAAAGTACCTCCAGCGAATCCTGGTGCAGCCGCGATGCCAAAATACTTGAATAAACAAGTGCATCAATCGAAATCACCGCGCCGTCACATTCTGCTGCATGTTCAAATAGCCAATCAAAAATCTGATCAGGGTCACCCGGCGTCTTTTTCTTTCCGAGAATCGAACGCGGCGGAAGCTTTACACAGAAATCTGTATCTTTTACCATCAGCTGTTGATATTGATAATTACAAGGACGCTCGTCCAACGGAACCAGAAGAATTGTTTTCATCATGCGTTCTCCTTTCCATCCACAAGTGCGCCGATTTCAATTCCATGCGCCACAATCTTTTCTACCAATGGCCAAAGCGACGGCGTTGCCTCTTTGATCGGCGCCATCCGCTCAAACACCTGGTTGCTGTTCACATGTCCTTTTCGCCATGTATGACCGTTTGTCAAATGATTGTTGATAATCGGCTGCAGCCGGTCAAGTGACGCAGCATAGCGGGAATCCGGTGTATCCATTCGATCAAATTCCTCAAACAAAGCACGAATTTCGTCACGCTGGTCATCGGGAAGCATGGAAAACAGCCGGTCAGCTGCTGCTTCTTCCCGCTCCTTTTTATCGAGATTTCCCTGTACATCATAACAAAAAGTATCGCCCGCATACACCTCAACCAAATCATGAACAAGCAGCATTCGCACGACACGATCCACATCGATCGGTTCCACTGCGTATTCCTTGAGCAAAAATGCCATGACTGCAATATGCCATGAATGCTCCGCATCCGTTTCCCTACGTGAACCATCTGCAATCAGCGTTTGCCGCTCGATATTTTTCATTCGATCAATTTGAATCAAAAAATCAAGCTGTTTGTCAAAACGAGACTGTTCCATACAAAGTCCTTCTTTTCAATTCTTATTTGAGTGCTGCAACATAGCGTTTCGTAATATCCATCGGCCGTGTAATTGCGGTTCCGACCACTGCTGCCAATACACCACAGTCAATCGCTTTGCGAAGCTGTTCAGGTGACCAAATTCCGCCTTCCGCGATCACGTGCGCTTTTAATTCTGATGTCATTTTTTTCAAAAGATCAAAATCAGGAATTTGCATTCCCTTGGTGTTTTCCGTGTAGCCACGCAGTGTTGTGCCTACCAGATCAAATCCAATTTCCTGTGCGTGAAGTGCTTCTTCAAAGGTCGCACAATCTGCCATAAACAGCTGATCCGGATATTTTCCACGCACTTCTTTGAAAAATGCATCCAGTGTTACACCTTTCGTCCGAATGCGGTCGGTTGCATCGGTTGCAATAATCTCCACACCGCACGAAACAAGTGCGTCAACCTGCTCAATCGTCGGTGTAATCCGAACCGGGCTATCGTCACAATCATGTTTGATAATACCGATAATTGGAAGATCAACGAGCTTTTTCATCTCTGTGATATCCTCTACGGAATTGGCACGAATGCCGACTGCTCCGCCAAGCATTGCCGCATATGCCATTCTGCCCATAATAAACGAACTGTGAAGCGGCTCCTCAGGAAGCGCTTGGCACGAAACGATCAATCCACCGCGAATCCGATTGATTACTTCTGTCTGTTTCATTTTACACACATCCTTTAACGTACTAAAGAGATCAATAAATATAGGATATCACGTTTTTCTCTCGAATACAATCGCTTTAAAAACTTTTTTGCGGTTTTGTGAAAGATCAAGCGTTTCTTTTTTATGAAAATAAAAAACCATCGGCAACGCCGATGGTTTTCAAGTCACAAAACAAATGAAACAAACTGCTCAGTTTCTGCTAAACTCCTGAAGCTCAAGCGACGGATTGTGATCAATCGCCCACTGAATACCCCATGAATTCGAAAAGAGCAATAAATTATTTCCTTTTAAGTCTTGAATCCGTTTCGTATCCGAAGTGAGATTCAACGTCTTCGGGTCAAGATCTTTATTCACAATCCAACGAATAAACTGATACGGAAGTCCTTGCTGACGAATTTCAACATTGTACTCGTTTTTTAATCGATACTCCAGTACCTCAAACTGAAGAACACCGACAACACCGACGATCACACGTTCCATACCGCCCGAATCAAGCTCTTGGAAAATCTGAATCGCACCCTCTTGTGCAATCTGTGAGGTTCCTTTAATAAATTGTTTCCGCTTTAACGTATCTTTCTGCTCTACGATTGCAAAATGCTCCGGTGCGAATGTCGGAATTCCTTCAAACTGCACCTTAATATTCGGAGAACAGACCGTATCACCAATCGAAAAGATGCCGGGATCAAACACGCCGATAATATCGCCCGCATACGCTTCATCGACAATTTCACGTTCTTGTGCCATCATCTGCTGCGGTTGTGATAATTTCATTTTCTTTGCGCCCTGCACATGTAAAACATCCATTCCTTTTTCAAATTTTCCGGAACAAATGCGCATAAATGCAATGCGGTCACGATGCGCTTTATTCATGTTTGCTTGAATTTTAAATACAAATGCCGAAAAATCTTCTGAGAAAGGATCGATAATCCCTGTATCCGCTTTGCGCGGCAGCGGTGGTGTTGTCATCCGAAGGAAATCTTCCAAGAACGGTTCAACGCCAAAATTTGTAAGCGCAGAACCGAAAAAGACTGGCGTGAGCTTTCCCGAATCAATCCGGGACTGATCAAAATCAGCGCCGGCGCCCTCAATGAGTTCCACGTCATCCTGCAATGTCTGATACAACTCTTCGCCCAAACGATCTTTTAAATCAGGTGCATCCAATGTAAGCGCAGTCGCTTCTACCTCACGCTGTCCATTGTTCGCCGTAAACGCAACAATCTGCTGTGATTTTCGATCGAATACTCCTTTAAAATCACGACCCGAACCAATCGGCCAGTTGACCGGATAGGTGTCAATTCCAAGTTCCTGTTCAATCTCTTCAAGCAGATCGTATGGACTGCGTGCTTCACGATCCATTTTATTGATAAACGTAAAAATCGGAATATTCCGCATGGTGCACACTTTAAACAGCTTTCTCGTCTGATTCTCAACGCCTTTTGACGCATCAATGACCATCACTGCCGAGTCTGCTGCCATTAACGTACGATACGTATCCTCAGAAAAGTCCTGGTGACCAGGTGTGTCCAAAATATTGATACAATACCCTTCATATTGAAACTGCAATACGGAGGATGTTACGGAAATACCTCTTTGCTTTTCGATCTCCATCCAGTCAGAAACTGCATGTTTCGCTGTCTTTTTGCCTTTCACAGAACCAGCAAGCTGAATGGCGCCTCCATACAGCAGAAATTTTTCTGTCAACGTTGTTTTTCCGGCGTCCGGATGGGAAATAATTGCAAACGTGCGCCGTCTTTTGATTTCTTCTGCAATTGCAGCCAACGCCTTCATTCCTTTCTCTTATTTAAACTCTCATAAGTGTATAGTATATCATATTGACTGCGCAAAAGCAAACAAAAAATCCCTCGCATCTACTGTCGAGGGATTTTGTTTGTCATTCAAGCGTATCTTCAAATACCACACTTTCCTCTTCCGGTGATTCTTCTTCGTATGGATTCGGCAGACCAGTCTGCTCATAGTATGGTTTTATAAGATTACGATAGATATGCGGCCAAGAATTGAATACAGAAATAAATGTACTGATTGAAAATGTAAAAAGAAGCATAATTGGAATAGATAACGGAATAAATAAAATACTCAGTGCAAGAATCCCGGTAGAAAATAAAAATGTAAGAATATTTGTGCGTGCACCAACAAATGCCAATAAAACACTGTTACGAATCAAATGAAACACATTTAGCTGCACAGACACCATCATTACGTATACATAGTAACTGGCAAACAGTAAAATGAGTCCGATCAAACCGATGAATCCAAGCAGAATTAAGAACCAAACACTTTTTACCGTTAAACTCACATAATAAATAATTGCAGAGTAAATCGAAACAATTACAATTCCCTGAAATAATCCAACTGCAAATCCCTGTTTAAAATTCTCCTTAAAGGCATCCCAAAAATCTGAGAACAGAAAAACCGGACGTTCCAATGCATATTCACGCAAAATCTTTGTCATCGCTGCCGTTGCGGGACCAATTGTCACGATCGGAATACAAAACAGAATATACAAAAGATTCAACTGAACCAATCGCCCGAACTTTCTGAACAGCAAATCAAAAAACTGAAAAAAGCGTTTTTTCTCGCGCTCTTTCTTCGATACACCCTTTCCAGGTTTTTGAAAATCCGCAAATCCCAAAAATCCGCCCATAAAACTTCCTCCTGTCTTTTCTTTTCCGATATACTAATTATCAACCGAGTAAGCGATCTGCAAAACTCACGGTAAAAATGACATCAATCAATGCACCAATCAATGCAAACGCTAAAATAAATAAATACTTCATATGATACAGCCGCACCGCAGACATCCCGATGTTTCCAGCTTTTGAGAGCAGTGCCACTGCAAAAATACGATTGGATAAACGCATAGACTCTCTACACGCCAGCAAAAGAATTAAAAAAGAAATGGTAAGCGGCGCCAAAACAGAAACCGCACAGTATCCAATTCCTTGCCATGCATATTCCTCATAAAGTCCCGCTAAAAAAGCACCGGCACCCAATGCTTTGACAAACACAGCAAGGCAGCACGCAGGCTGTCCTACCGCACTAAATCCAAAAAAGTACGGAACAAGCAAAAACAGAAGTGATGCACCGAGCCGATGCAAAAACAACAACCACACCGGTTCTCCTGCATTGCTCTGAATTCCTGACAGTACAGCCATCTCTTCTGCAAAGCTGTTGTCCTGTCCAATCAGCAGTACACCATATAAAAGTCCAATCAAAAATGAAGCTGCTAAAAAAGCCTGTACACCTCTGCGACGAAGCGAAACAACTGCACGCCGCAATTCTACGGTTCCTGTCACATGAATCATCCCTTATCGTTTTTTTCATTCATATGACAAGCCAAACGAATTTATGCAGCAATCATGCCTCTTCTGATGCCAACGCCGCTTTCATCATAATCGCACATTCCAGCCGCTTTTTCTCCATTTCACAGGACAACTTAAACGGTTTCCGGATGTCTCCGGCATATTGATAGTTGTTTGCGTTGCATCCGCCACTGCAATAAAATTTTGCCCAACAGTTTCTACACTCTTCTTTTGTGTATACATTCGCACGTGCAAAATCTGCTTTCATTTCCTCATTGATCGAATTGTCAAGCACGGAACCCATTTTAAACTGCTCCATTCCGACAAACTGATGACATGGGTATACATCGCCGTCCGGTGTAACTGCAACATACTCATTGCCGCAGCCACAGCCACGCAGCCGTTTAATTGCACACGGTCCCTGATCAAGATCGATCATAAAGTGGAAGAAATTAAATCCTTCGCCTTTTTTCTTTTTCTCAATCAGTGCTTTCGCAAGCGTTTCATACTCTTCAAAAATACGCGGAAGATCTTCTTCTGTTAACGCATAATCATATTTAGGATCTGCAACAACCGGCTCTACCGAAACCTGATCAAATCCTGCTTCATTCAAATGAAGCACATCATTCGAAAAATCAAGGTTGTATTTTGTAAATGTACCGCGCACATAATACTGTCCGTCGCCGCGTTTGTCTACAAGATTCTTAAATTTAGGCAGAATCACGTCATAGCTGCCCTTTTGATTGACCGTCGGACGCATCCGGTCATTCACTTCTTTTCTGCCATCGATCGAAAGAACAATATTATACATCTCACGATTCAAATAATCTGTAATTTCATCATCCAGCAGGATACCGTTCGTTGTCACTGTGAAACGGAAATTTTTGTTGTATTCTTTCTCTTTGCTGCGTGCATAAGAGACAACTTCTCGAATAACCGGCATGTTCATCAGCGGTTCACCGCCAAAGAAATCAAGCTCCAAATTTTTACGGCCTTTCGAGTGTGTCAGTAAAAAGTCAATCGCCTTTTTACCGGTTTCGGCATCCAGCAGTTTTCTGCCGGCACCAAAATCGCCCGTCGAAGCAAAGCAGTATTTGCAGCGAAGATTACAGTCATGCGCCACATGCAGGCACATTGATTTAATCGGTGCGGACACCATCATGTCTGCAAATTTCTCATAGTCATCAGCAGAAAACAGCACACCGGCATCTGTGAGTTCTTTAATCTCCTCGTATGCCTCTTCAAGCTGTTCTTTTGTGTAATTGCCAGCAAGTGCTTCACATGCTTTTTCAAACATTTCCTGGGAAAACGGCGGTGCAACATAATCAAGCAGATCGTAGATCACTTGATCCACAACATGCACGCCACCGCTATGAACATCAAGCACAATATAAAATCCATTTAAGTAGTATTTGTGAATCATCGAAACATCCTTTTTATCTATCAATATTTGCCAAAAAACAAAGGGACACTAAAAATGCCCCTTTGCTCATGTTTGTTCTTACCAAACCAGACAACGTATCAGCCGGTTCTTATTTCTCACATTTCTGATTTGCAACTGTGCAAGACGTTTTGCAAGCAGACTGGCAGGAAGCCTGGCACTCGCCGCAGCCGCCTTTTGCAGCAGAATTCTTTAAGTTTGCACTGTTTAATGTTTTAATGTGTTTCATACGAATCAAACTCCTTTGTTCATGCTATCCTAATCATATCATATCAATTTAAAAAAATCAATATTTTCTCTTGCGATGTTTCCGGTTTACACCAAGAATCCCTCCAACCGCAGAAAGCAGCAATGAAGCAATGATTTTGAAAAAGAAAAATGATGTTGCCTCAAATGGATGGAAAACAAGGGTAATCAAAACCATCAGCACACAAAAAACCATACCACATAAAAAGCCAGCGAGTAAACCATTGGTTTTTGCAATCATTGCCGATACATAACCACCTACTGCCGCACCGATACAAAACGCCACAACAGCCATCCAATCAGCTGCTGCAAGGGGTAAATTGACAAACGCCATGATGCACGAAAACAAAAACAGCAGCAAAACTGTCCCTGCTTCTCCAATTAACACCCCTAAAAAAACGCCGCGTAGCAATCGATGCCAATCAATTGGATAAGGATTATTCATGATACATCGCACCTCTCTCTGCATTCCCATAATATCACGAAGTCCTGTACCGATGTACGGTACAGGATTCGTTTGTTTGTATTATAGTATTCACGCAGAAAAAGCATTATGCAAGCAAACATTCAACACAAGCTCTGCGCAGGACCGTGTTGTGCAAGTTCAATCAGTTATCCGAAGCTTCTTCGTGCTGTGTCAGATTTTCCTGAATTGCCCAACGTTTAATACGGATTTTACTTCTGTCGCCGCCAGTTTCCAACACAACGGTATCCTCTTTAATATTAACTACCAAACCAACAATACCGCCTACTGTTGTAACTTCGTCGCCAACTTGAATGCTGTTTCTCATCTGCTGTGTCTCTTTGTCGCGTTTACGCTGCGGACGAATCAAAACAAAATAGAATACAACAATCAAAAGGAGAAACGGAAGGATTTGAAGTGCAATCGCCAAAAATTGATCCATTTATCCATACATCCTATCTGCCCGTCTGGGCGTTATTTTTGCACGCACCATTTGCATGCATCTTGTTTATTATACTATACAACCCATACGGTTTCAAGAAAAAATTTGCAGTCTTTATTACGAAATTGTTACTTTTTTGAAGAAACTGCTTGTTTTACGGTGTCTGCAATGTTTTCCGCAGTCAGTCCATATACTTTCAACAGCTCTGCTGCCGGTCCTGACTGACCAAACGTATCATTTACGCCAATTTTTACGACGCGAACCGGACAGTTTTCACTGCAGAACTCACTGACCGCACTGCCAAATCCACCAATCACGTTGTGTTCCTCGACTGTAACAAGAAGGCCGGTTTCCTCTGCTGCTTTACGGATAATCTCACCGTCGAGTGGTTTAATGGTGTGAATGTTAATCACCCGTGCAGAGATCCCCTGTGTTTCAAGTGTTTTTGCAGCTTCAAGTGCCGGTGCAACCATCAAACCAGTTGCTAAAATGGTAACATCGGTACCATCTTTCAGTAAAACACCCTTGCCGATTTCAAAATGATATGACTCATTATCGTTAATCACCGGAACAGCCAAACGGCCAAGACGAACATATGCCGGGCCATCAAAGTCAACCAATGCACGGATTGCTGCCTTTGTCTCTACATCATCGGAAGGATTGATCACTGTCATTCCCGGAATCACACGCATCAGTGCAATATCTTCACAGCATTGATGGCTGGCACCATCTTCACCAACCGAAATACCTGCGTGCGTTGCACAGATTTTTACCGGAAGGTGTGGATAACCGATCGAGTTACGTACAATTTCAAATGCACGGCCAGCTGCGAACATTGCAAATGTGCTGGCAAACACTTTCTTACCAGATGCCGCTAAACCTGCTGCAACGCCCATCATATTGCATTCTGCAATACCACAGTCAATGAAACGCTCCGGATGTGCTTTTTTAAACATGCCCGTTTTGGTTGCTGCTGCCAGATCGGCGTCAAGCACGACAATTTCATTGTCAAGTTCTGCGCACTCTACAAGCGCTGCGCCATAGCTGTCACGTGTTGCGATTTTCTTCTCACTCATGCCTGTCCCTCCAATTCTGCGAGCGCCGCTTTCAGTTCATTCATTGCCACTTCATATTGTTCATCATTCGGCGCGCTGCCGTGCCATGAAACGTTATCTTCCATAAACGAAACGCCTTTACCCTTGATTGTTTTCTGAATAATGGCAGTCGGCTTGTCGCTTGTTTTTGCATTTTCAAAAGCAGCTTCGATTTCATTAAAATCATGACCGTTAATCACAATCGTGTTAAATCCAAATGCTTCAAGCTTTTGCGGAATTGGTTCCGGCGAACAAACCTCAGACAATCTGCCGTCAATCTGCAAACCATTATAATCAATTACAACGGTCAAATGATTCAGTTTATAGTGTGAAGCGAACATAAAAGCTTCCCAAGCCATGCCCTCTTCGATCTCACCGTCACCCATCATTGCAAATACGCGTGTATCTTTTCCGGAAAGCTTTGCTGCCATAGCCATGCCGCAAGCCGCTGAAATACCTTGACCAAGAGAACCGGTACTCATATCAATACCAGGTGTCTTCTTCATTTCTGGATGTCCTTGCAAAACAGAACCAACATGACGAAGAGTGAGCAGAGACTCTTTTTCAAAATAGCCTTCATTTGCCAATACAGCATAAAGTGCCGGCGCACAGTGTCCTTTCGAAAGAACGAAACGATCGCGATCTGCCCATTTCGGATCTTTCGGGTTATGCCGCATGACACAGTGATATAAATACGTCAACGTGTCTACACACGAAAGGGAACCACCCGGATGACCGGATTTTGCGCTGTGAACCTCATTGATAATTCCCATTCGCGCATTGCAAGCAAGAATCCGGAGTTCTTTTTCCAATTTCTGATCCATACAATGTTCCTCCTGTTGTTTGATCTATCAACATTTTGATCGGTACAAAACCGATACAAAACATGAATCAATATGATTTACTTTTGAATGTTATCTCTTGAGAATCTTCCATAATCATTGTAAGAAGTTCAGCGACACCATTTTGCTCACATGAAGAAACAATCAGCTGCGCCGCGCTTTTCGCTGCATCACAAGCGTTTTCAAGCGATACACCAAAGGCTGCCTTTTTGATCATTTCTACATCATTATAATAATCACCAATCGCGACCGTATCGCATAACTGTTTTCCACAAAGCGAAACAAGCCGTTCAAACGGATACCCCTTGCTTACGCCACCCGCCATCATTTCAAAGCAGATTCCGCCAGACCGCACAAAATGAAAATTCTCATACGCTGCCTGACGAACAAACAATTCGAGCATATCAAGATGTTCGCCTTCTGCCATGAATACAATTTTACAGCATGTCTTCGGAAGCTCTTCAATCAAAAGTGGTACAAAATCAGTATAGCGCATTGACCCACGCATTCTACTCTCGTTTTTGTCAAGAAGAACTTCATAATGTACATCCTGACCATCTACGGCACTGACTGAAACATCGGGGAACCGTTTCATAATCGTTTTTACAACTGCACGAAAATCCGGCGAAAGCTCTTTCCACCAAAGATTTCTCTTCGCGACAGGATCATAAATTGCGGCGCCATTGTTTACAATGACCGGCGTCGTAATCGAAAGCTGCTCAAAATAAGGCTGCGCAATCGACGGAGAACGTCCGGTTGCTGCTGTAAACGTACCACCTGCTTTTAAAAAACGGTGTACAGCTTCGATATTTTGCCTTGATATTTGCCCGGAAAGTGGAATGAGTGTACCGTCTAAATCAGATACAACGAGCACATTTTTAATCTCCACCATATGCCGCCTCTTCTCCTTGTGACAATCCTGCCAAAAATGCAGTAAAGTAATCCGGCAGCGGACTGTCGAAAAAAAGATACTCATTTGAAACCGGATGAACAAATCCAATCGTTTTCGCGTGCAGACACTGGCCGTGAAGCTTTTCAAGTACTTTTTTGGGGCCATACCGTGCATCTCCTGCGAGCGGATAGCCCATGTACGAAAGATGCACACGTATCTGATGTGTTCTGCCCGTTTCCAGTCGGCAACGAATATGTGTAAAACGATCATAACGGCGAATGACATGAACATGTGTGATCGCAGGTTTTGAATTTTCATAGGTCACGCACATCTTCTGCCGGTCAACTTTACTTCGTCCAATCGGCAAATTAACCGTAAAGTCATCTTCCTTTACACGTCCATACACAACCGCTTCATACTCACGCAGAAAGCTGTGCACCTGAATTTGTTCTGCCAATCCGCGATGTGCTTCATCCGTTTTTGCGACGATCAAAAGTCCGCTTGTATCTTTGTCAATCCGATGAACAATACCGGGACGGATCACACCATTGATCCCTGACAATGAGTCTCCACAATGAAAAAGCAGCGCATTGACAAGTGTATGATCTGGATTTCCCGCTGCGGGATGGACAACCATTCCTTTTGGTTTATTGACAACGAGCAGTGCATCATCCTCATATACAATTGAAAGCGGTAAATCCTGCGGAATCACATCCAACGTTTTTGGTGGCGGCACCGTAGCAGACACAACGTCACCCATTTTCAGTTTCGCATTTTTCGCCGCTGGCTTTCCGTTGATCGTCACAAATCCTTCCGCAATCAATTTCTGCACACTCGAACGGGACTGCTCTTCCATTTCTAAAGCAAGTACCGCATCAACACGCTTTCCATGATGCGCTTCATCCGCTGTCAGCGAAAACACAGACTCATGCATCTGCCTTTTCCTCTTTCACGCTGGTTTCTTTTTTTGAATGATTTTTTCCTTTTTCCATAAAGAACAGAATATAAATCATTACCAATGCAGTCGCAATGACAACACAACAATCCGCAAAGTTAAACACCGCAAAATGAATCAGACAAAAATCGAGATAATCGACAACGAAATGTCTAAAAATCCGATCAATCAAGTTTCCGATTCCACCGCCTAAAAACAGCGCCGCTGCCCACCATAAAAGCGGATGTTTCAGCCAGTTTTTAAGAATCGCTACAATCAGTGCAAGCAGCAAAACCGATGTAAACACGATCAAAAATAAACGATTTCCTTGAAAAATTCCAAAAGAAGCACCGCGGTTTTCTACATAGGTCAAATGAAATACACCATCAATCAACGGAAACGTTGTGACATCTGATAAATACCGTATTGCCAGCCATTTAAACAGCTGATCCAAACCAATCAGCGCACATGCACCTGCGAAAATAAGAATGTTTCGTTTGATTGCTTTCACATTTTCCTCCATAACCACAACAAAATTGACGTTTATGAAAACGCCAATTTTGTTGTTTTAAGGTAATTAAATTCCCAGAACAGAAGCACACCGCTCACAAAGCGTGTCATGCTCCGAATGATGACCGACTGTCTTGCTGTACATCCAGCAACGGTCACATTTTTCACCTTCTGCATTCAAAACAGTGACAGATAAGCCTTCCAAGTCGCCTTTAAATTCACCGGCAGCATCGTTTACAACTTCAACCTGCGAGCAAATAAAGATCTCCGGAAGTTCGTCTTTGATTGCAGACAATGCATCGTAAAGCGCTCCTTCTGCATGAAGTACAACTTTCGCTTCCAGCGACTTACCAATCATATTTTCTGTACGTTTTACTTCGAGTGCTTTCTGCACATCGTAACGAACTGCATAGATAAGCGCCCATTTCTGACGGAACGCATCGTCCACATCAATTTTCAATTCTTTGTACATTTCATTAAATACAACAGACTCTGCATCATCACAAGCACGGTGCGGCAAATAGCTCCAGATTTCCTCAGCAGTAAATGCAAGAATCGGTGCAAGCATCCGTGTCAGTGCATCGAGAATCAGGTAGATCGTGGTCTGTGCAGCGCGACGTTTTTCACCATCTGCTTTTTCACAGTACAAACGGTCTTTAATGATATCAAGATAGAAGTTCGACAGGTCGACAACGCAGAAATTGTGAATCGAATGATACACAATATGGAAGTCCATTGCGTCATACGCTTCGTTGACACGGGTAATCAGCTCAGACAGTTTGCTGAGAGCCAGACGGTCAAGTTCTGTAAGTTTCGACATTTCGACCATATCGGTGTTCGGATCAAAATCATAGAGATTGCCGAGGATATATTTTGCAGTGTTGCGAATCTTGCGGTATGCTTCAGACAGCTGTTTTAAGATTTCCGGAGAAATACGAATATCCGCATGATAGTCACTCGAAGCAACCCACAAACGCAGAATATCTGCACCGAATTTTTTAATGATATCCTCCGGAACAATGCCGTTGCCAAGCGACTTCGACATTTTTCTGCCCAAACCGTCAACGACCCAACCGTGTGTGCAGACTGCTTTATACGGTGCAGCACCTTTCCATGCAACGGAAGTCAGCAGCGAGGACTGGAACCATCCACGGTACTGATCGGCACCCTCCAAATAAAGATCAGCCGGCCAGTGCAGCTCGTCGCGCTCTGCCAGAACAGCCGCATGCGAAACACCACTGTCAAACCAAACGTCCATAATATCGGTTTCTTTTGTAAACTCGTGACATCCGCATTCGCAGACAACACTTTCCGGAATAAATTCCGAAGGATCGCGTTTAAACCAAGCATCTGAACCCTCTTTACGGAACAGATCGGCAATCGCTTTGATCGTCTCGTCATTGACAATCGGTTTTTTACACGATTTACAATAAATAATCGGAATCGGAACGCCCCATGTGCGCTGACGGGAAATACACCAGTCACTGCGGTCACGAATCATGCCTTCGATTCGTTTCTCGCCCCAATCCGGAATCCATTTAATTTTAGAAAGCTCGCCGATTGCTTCATCTTTAAAGCCATCAACTGAGCAGAACCATTGCTCTGTTGCACGGAACAGAACCGGCTCTTTACATCTCCAGCAGTGCGGATACTGGTGGACGATTTTCTCGATTGCAAACAGATGACCGGTTTCGTCCAGCTTTTTCGCAATCGCTTTGTTTGCATCTTCTGTCGAAAGGCCTGCAAACTCACCTGCTTCTTCGGTCAGATGTCCGTTTGCATCAACCGGTACAACAATCGGAATTTCTTTATAGTTTTTGCAGACTTCAAAGTCCTCAACACCGTGACCCGGTGCAGTATGGACACATCCGGTACCACTTTCGAGTGTGACGTGGTCACCGTAGATCACGAGCGAAGTGCGGTCAAGGAACGGATGCTTCGTCTTGATGTATTCAAGTTCTCTGCCGGTAAATTCACCGACCGTCTCATATTCGTCAATTTTTGCAGCACGCATAGACGGCTCGACCAAGTCTTTTGCCATCACAAGGTACTGACCATTTGTTTTCACAAGGGTATACAGATAATCCGGACCCAAGCAGATTGCAACGTTGCCCGGCAGTGTCCATGTGGTGGTTGTCCAGATCACGAAGTATACATCGCTCGGATTGATACCCATTGCGGAGAAGATTCCTTTGTCGTCTTCCACCTGGAATTTAACATAGATCGAATGACATTTGTCCTCTGCATATTCGATCTCTGCTTCTGCGAGCGCTGTTTTACACTCTGTGCACCAATAAACCGGTTTTAAGCCTTTATAGATGAAGTTGCGTTTTGCCATTTCACCGAAAACTTCAATCTGTTTTGCTTCAAATTCCGGTTTGAGCGTCAAATACGGATCGTTAAAATCGCCAAGCACACCCAAACGCTTAAACTGGCCTTTTTGATTTTCCACATAGGAAAGTGCAAATTCACGGCAAATTTTACGCAAAGATACTGCATCGATCGAGGTCGGATCTACACCGTCCTTTTTGAGTGCTTTTAATTCAATCGGCAGTCCGTGCGTATCCCAGCCCGGAACATACGGTGCTTTAAAACCAGACATATTTTTAAAGCGCACCACAATATCTTTAAGCACTTTATTGAGCGCTGTACCTAAATGAATGTCACCATTTGCATAGGGCGGGCCGTCATGTAAAACAAACAGCGGTTTCCCTTCATTTTTCTTCATCAATTTGTAATAGCGCTCTGTTTCATCCCAATCATGAAGCATTTTCGGCTCCTTTGTGGGAAGATTTCCGCGCATCGGAAAATCCGATTGCGGCAGATTCAGTGTATTGTTATAGTCCTTTGCCATGTATTGCTACTCTCCTTAAAAGATGTTTTCAAACCGTATTAGTTTTGTGCGTCATTAAATCCGCCAAAGTGAAGCTCTCCGAATTTTTCAATGTAATTCGGCCGACCTGTTTTTTCTTCTTGCACCGGTTCAGCCGATTCTTCCTGCTTTGGTGCCTCTTCTTCGGCAGCAACCGGTTCTTCTACGACTTCTTCCTGTACCGGCTCTGTCGGCTGTGCTTCTACAGATTCTGTTGCAACTTCTTCCGCAGCATTTACAGCAACATTCTCTTCCTGTACCGGTTCAGCAGGTGCTTCTGTGTTTTCTGCTTCATGCACTTCCGTTTCCGTACTCGGCAAAGACATGACCATTGCCAAGTGGCTGCGGTACTGCTTAATAATATTCGATTTGAATTTTGATACTTCGTTCTTCAACAGATCTAAGCTGCGTTGTTCTGCATCGTATTCCCGTTTGAGCATATTCAAATCAACAGTTGCACGCTGTAACGATTCTTTCGTAATCGTTTCCACCTTAATACGTGCTTGCGCAATCATCTCATCCGCAGCAGTCTGTGCCTCTGAAGTAATTGTCTCCGCTTTGGATTTTGCTTCATTGAGAATATTGGAACCGAGCTTCTGCGCGCCAAGCAGTGCTTCGCGAATATTTTCTTCATCGGATTTATACTCTTCAATTTTTTTTGCAAGTACTTGAATTTTATACGTCAAATCATCGATTTTACTGTTTTGTTCATCTACCTGCTCTGCAATGCGCTCCAAGTAAGCATCTACCTGATCAGCACGATAACCGCGCATTCCGGCTTTTTCAAACTGGGCTGCCAGAATCTCTTTTCCAGTCATCTCATCCATTCCTTCCCTATAACAACTGATTGATTTTTATAAACAACCGACCTTTTTTGGTTGTTTTGATTTCTTCATCTAAAAAACATTTGCCAAATCCGCGTACAACAATTTGCTCACCGCCCACAAGCTGCTTTGACGGCTCATAAATTGGCATACGATTGACCATCACTGCCCCGCTTAAGATCGTTTGAACTGCTGAAGAACGGCTTTTCCCGAGCAGAAACGACACAACACAATCAAGGCGCAATGATGCGACAGTTCCGGTCCTTTCGCGAAATGTACAAGTCCGTACAAGCTCCGCAGGATCAGGCTCATAAAACGAAACGGTCACATGGCCGACACGATACAAGTTCGATTGGATAAACGGCGCGATTTCCTCCGTTGAAAACACGACGGCACGCGTATCATTGATTAAAATATCGCCAAGTGCTGTCCGTTTAATATTCAGTCCCATCAGCGACCCCAAACAATTTCTGTGTGTAAGAGGTTCTTTTTGCGACATGATTCCAAGCGGAACAATTGGAAACAGTGAACAATCAGGCGTTTCCCCTTCCGGAAAAACGCCGAGCATTTGCCGTTCACATCCTTCTGCACCACCGAAAAACAAAAAGTTCTGGTACCGAAGCTGCTTTAACACGCCTAAGGCAATTCCCTGCTGCCGTTCATCTAAAAATGAAGAAAAACGGGCATAATACCGCATTTGCGCTGTATGTACCATGTTTTGGATATTGGAGCGCAAATACTCGTCCTGTTTTTCTGTATCCTCCCAGCGCATGAATTATAAATATACGCCGTTATTCTCAAGCTCATCAATCAAATCGCCCATAATATCAACATTATACGGCGTGATGATAAATGTACTATTTGCAACCGGTTTAATCTGACCGTTATTCGCATATGCGACGCCGCTTAAAAAGTCAACAAGACGTCTTGAGAGCTCTTTGCTTGCGGATTCAAGGTTGAGCACAACTGTTTTTTTCGCATTCAGATGATCTGCAATCGTCACAGCATCCTCAAACTGTTCCGGTTTCACGAGAATAACCTGAAGCTGCGCTGTTGCATGAATATTTACAACCTTGTTGCCTTTTCTCTGCGGCGCAGGCTCCTGATAAGAATTCTGTTCCGGCACAGACTGTTCCGGCGCAAAATCCACTTCTTCCTCATCAAACTCATCCTCTTCAGATGTTACGAACATGTCCTTAAATTTGTCTACCAAGCTCATTTTGTATCCTCCTATGTATTCCTTTTTCCAAAAATCGCACTTCCAAGACGAACAACGGTCGCACCACAGCGAACAGCATCCTCATAATCCCCCGACATTCCCATCGAAAGCGTATCAATTTCCGGATTATTTTCTTTTAATAAATCAAACAGCTGCTTCATCTGCACAAACGCCTCATGGCTCTCCTGTTTTGCAGGAATACACATGAGTCCCTTTATACGCAGATGCTCAAAATTTGTAATTTCCTTCACAACTTCTGGCAATTCCTGCTTTGTAAAACCAGACTTTGAGGATTCGTTTGAAATATTGACTTCAAGCAAAATATTGATTACACGTTCGTGTATCTTTGCCTGCCGTTCGATTTCCTCGCAAAGCCGCATGGAATCGACAGATTCTATACAGTTTACCTTTTCTATTATATACTTAACTTTATTCGTTTGCAAGTGTCCGATAAAATGAATCTCACTGACGGACGGACTATATTGTTCTTCTTTTTCCAAAAATTCTTGCACACGGTTTTCACCAAGCAACGTAACACCATCATCCACTGCATAATTCACAATTTCAGGAGGCACCGTTTTGGTCACAGCCATCAGTCGGACACAATCAGTTCGTCCAGCTTGTTCCATCGCGTGTGCAATATTCTCACGGATGATTTTGAGTGCATGGAGCACTTCTTCTTTACTGCGTTGTGTCATTAAGCTCTCTTCCTTTGATAATGACTTGATCATATGCGCTCACATATCCGCTTTCTTCGGAAGGTCGGCTTACAACGATCTCATCATTTTCATATATAATATCAAGTTTTCGTGTACGCACTGTTTTTCCGAGCAGCGCATAGACAATTCTTTGATTTTCCGAATATCCTTCTTCGGTCACATTCCGTTGAACGCGCACAGCGTCTTTTGGTACAATAATTCCCGAATAGGAAAGGACAACAGCCGACGGTGATTCAAACCGCATAGAAAGAAGTTCCGCGTTTACCGTATCTCCTTGGAGAACGACAGCAGCCTGCTCCTTTCCGTCTTCTATTAAAACATTGACGACTGTTGTCGTGACCGTTTCACTGTCATGCGAAGAAAAGGAAAGCGGAATCGTTTTTCCCTTTTCAAAATATGTCGCATCAGCCGCATCAATCACAGCAACAAAATACCATGTATTGCTGTATACCATTTTTCCAACCGTACTCGTCCCCTCAGACGGTGCATTCTCCTTTTTATTCAGCGTCGTTTGGATCGAATCGATTGTTAGTGTACTGATCGTCTGTGGTGTCAGTGTTGACTCCAGTCCATCGCCAGCTGTACAAAAATAGCCGGGATTGTCTGTTTTTATCACATCATCCGGTTCAGGAATCGTTTTGGAGAGAGAAGCAATTTCCTCATCCAACGCGCTAATCGTCTTTGATAAGGAAAGATCTTCACCGATACAAAGCTTATACCGGTTTAAGCAAAGCAAAAGCTGCTCGCTTAAAGTACCAAGTTCAGAAAAAGAACCATCATCCACCGCATGCATCAGAGAGGTTCGCACTTCATTGAGCTGCCGCTTTACAAGATCAAGATTGAGTCCGTCACTTCCGATTCCCTGATCGATCTGTGAAAGGATTTCACGGCTTGACGTCAACTCTTCAAGCTGTTCCAGTGCTTGAAGAGTTTCTTCATCTTTATAAATACGCAAAAGCTCTGCATCCCGCGCAGCACGTTCTCCGTTTTTATACTGATAGCTGATTGCACCGGATTGTTCTACCGCAATCGCTTTTTCATCACGCACAAAATAGCCGTCAAGATCTACTTTTTTCTCATACGTTCCCTGCTTTACCGTCACGCTTTCATATGGATCATAAAACGCAGTGAACACCTGAAACCCAATACCAATCAAAATGCCGACAGAAACAAGAGCAATCAGTATTTTAAATACCTTTGATTTCATTCTGCCTGCTCATCTTCCGAAGATGTATTCATAAAAGAAATCGGGTGCGCGGGCGAAATGGTCGACATTGCATGCTTATACACCAGATTTTGACGGCCATCGCAATCCAGCACAACTGTATAATTGTCAAACCCGCGAACGATTCCTTTAAACTGAAATCCGTTCGTTAAAAAAATCGTGACCGGAATTTTTTCCGTACGCGCCTTATTTAAAAAAACATCCTGCAAATTGACTGCTTTCATTGATGTCACCCTCAATATCCGTTTTATCTATACGGTTTTTGTATTATGATATCATACTTTTGTGAAATTTTCTACTGCTCGTTTTAGATTGCAAAAAATTTCTTCTTCCGACTGCACATCGGGATATACCCACAAAATCTCCGGGTCACGTGAAAACCATGTAATCTGCCGCTTAGCATACCGTCTGGTTTCCTGTTTTAACCGCTCTACACAAACCTCAAGCGGTTCTTCTTTTAAAAAATACGGTTCGAGTTCTTTATATCCAATTGCCTGCACTGCGGTTTTACGCGGTTGGCTGCGAACGCGCGCAGCTTCCTCTAACAGTCCTTTTTCCATCATCAAATCAACACGGCGGTTAATTCGGTCATACAAAATAGACCGATCTTTATAATTGATTCCGATTTTTAAAGAGCGATATCTGCTTTCTTTGGGGCGGCTGTTTTTCTGATGCTCCGTCATTGTCATTCCGGTCAGCTCGTACACTTCGACAGCCCGTACAATCCTGCCCACATTGTTCTCGTGAATCCGTGCGGCACTTTCAGGATCGATGTTTTGCAGCCGTTCATACAGCGCATGCGCGCCGTGTGTGTCAACAAACGCCCACAATTCCGCACGTTTTTTTTCGTCGGTTTCAATTTTTGCAAAAATCAAATCATCAAGCACCGCGTCCACATACAATCCCGTACCGCCTGCAATCACCGGAAGATGTCCGCGCGACACAATCTCGGCAATCACCTGATGCGCGCGCGCAGCGTACTCTGCAACGGAAAACGAAACATCAGGCGGCAAAAAATCAAGCAGATGATGAGGAACTCCCTGCATTTCTTCGATATCAGGCTTTGCGGTCGCAATCTGCATTTCTTTGTAAATCTGCATACTGTCAGCAGAAACCACCTCGCCGGAATATTCCTTTGCGATCTTTACCGCAAGCGCGGTCTTTCCCGACGCAGTCGGTCCGACAACCGCAAGAACCGGAATTTTTTCCATTGCATTTCCTCCTCTCATTGAATCCGTCCAAATCGCCGCTCAATCTCCTGCTTCGAAAACGAAATGATCACCGGACGTCCGTGCGGACAATGACGGATTTCTCCGTTTTGTACGACTTCCTGCAACAGTGCCTCGAGCTCTTCCGGCTTTGTATCATCATTTGCTTTCACCGCACTTCTGCAAGCCATCGAATGAAGCAGTTCTTCATATAAATCGGTACTGACATGCTGCTTTTGCTGCATCAGCTTCTGTGCGATATCCAAAAACAAATCCCGTACATTCAAATGCGCCAGTAACAACGGAACCTCCCGCAGCAAAAACGAATGATTGCCAAACACTTCCCAAAAAAATCCAAGCGACTGCACCAACGACTCATGCTCCAATACAGCCTGATACTCCTGTGCGGACGTATTGACAACAACCGGCGAAAGCAGGATCTGCCGTTCATTGGACGACACTGTCTTTTTCAGCCGTTCAAACAAAATTCGTTCATGCGCCGCATGCTTATCCAGCAAGAAAAGCGTGTCGTTCGACTCAAACACCGCATAAGTGGCAAACGCTTCTCCGATCAGACGAAAAACCGTGGGTTTTGACGGTTCTTCTTTCTTCTCCGGTTCTTTTGTCTGTATCGCGGGAGCATCCTCGTCTTCCTCCAACACCATTTTAATCTGTTTATTGGGCAGAACAAATGCGTCTTTCTTTAAATGCCGAAAGGAAGCATCCACTTCTTTTTCTGTTTTTGCGGGTGCTGTCGTCTGTTTCGGTGCAGGAGGCTCCTGTTCCTCTAAACGATACGCCGCAATCGGTGCACGAACAGTCCCATTTGAAAAACCGACCGAATGAGAAATCTCTGAAACCATACGGATCGCCTGTTCCTCTCTTTGTTTCATTTCAGGAACACCGGTGTCCGTCTTTCTCTCATTCACCGGCTTCGATTCCGGCAGGACGACTGTGACCGGCTTCGCGGAAAGAACCGTTTGTTCTGCTTCTTCTTTTGGAACAAACGGATTTAATACGTTTTGCTTTCGTACCGGTAACGAAACATCTGTCCGCGCATTCTTTAAAATATCCGCACGCTGAATCGAAGCTTTCACTGCAGACAACACAGCATCATACGTCTGGCGTTCATCCGCAAAACGTACCTCTGTTTTCGCCGGATGCACATTGACATCCACCCGGTCAAAGCCGAGGGAAAGATTCAATACACAGGACGGATATTTTCCGACCATCATCGCATTTTCATAGGCTTCCTCCAGCGCTGCTGTGCACAGCTTGGAATGAATATACCGCCCATTTACAAAAAAATGCTGCATCGAACGTGTTTTTCTGCCGGCGTTTGTTTTTGACACAAAGCCCGTCACAGAAATACCGTTCATTCCATAATCAACCGGCAGTAAAGCCTCGGCAAAATCCTGTCCGAATACCGCATGAATTGCCGAAATCAGTTTCCCATTTCCGGGCGTATGTAATTTTGTTTTCCGATCGATGATAAGCTTTACCGACACCTCGGGATGCGAAAGTGCCAGCCGGTCAATGATCCCGTTAATCTGTGACGTTTCCACTGTATCCCGCTTTAAGAATTTAAGCCGTGCCGGTACATTGTAAAACAGATCTCTGACAATCACCGTCGTTCCATCCGGCGCGCCTGTTTCAAAGCAGCCCATTTCTTCGCCGCCCTCAATGCAAAATCGTGTGGCATAAGGCGCGTCATGTGTTTTTGTCACAAATTCTACCCGTGAAACCGCGGCAATCGAAGCCAGCGCCTCGCCGCGGAATCCCAGTGTACCAATCGCGTTTAAATCATCAAACACCTGCACCTTACTGGTCGCATGACGAAGAAAAGCCGTCGGAACATCTTCCGCCACGACACCGCTTCCGTTGTCTGTTACACGGATATAAGTAATCCCGCCATGCCGAATTTCGACCGTGACCGCGGTTGCGCCCGCATCGACCGCGTTTTCTACAAGCTCCTTGACAACGGAAGCCGGCCGCTCTACAACTTCACCGGCCGCAATCTGTTCTGCAACATTCTTTTCAAGAACGTGTATCCGCTTCATCGGTTTCTCCTTTTTCATCCTTCAGGAACCATCTTTTTGAGTTCATACAATTTATTAAGCGCCTCAATCGGTGTAAGCGTTTCAATGGAAACGGCCCGCAGCGCATCATACAGCGGCTCTGCCGCATGGTCAAACAGCGACACCTGATTGTCATACGCCGCTTCTTTGACAGGTTCTTCCCGTGTAACAGGCACTTTTTCAGAGAGCTCCTGCAAATAAATCTTTGCGCGTGAAACAACGCGTTCCGGTACACCGGCAAGTTTTGCTACCTCAATGCCATAGCTTTCATCCGCACCACCCGGAATAATCTTACGCAAAAATGTAATGTCATCGCCGCGCTTTTTCACTGCAATGTTATAATTTTTGACACCTGCAAACTGGGATTCCATTTCCGTAAGTTCATGATAATGCGTTGCAAACAAGGTTTTGCACTGAAGCTTTTTATTCTCAACAATCTCCGCTGCAACTGCTTTTGCGATACTCATTCCGTCAAAGGTGGAGGTACCGCGTCCGATTTCGTCAAGGATCACAAGACTTGATGGGGTCGCGTATTTTAAGATATGCGCCACTTCGTTCATCTCTACCATAAACGTGGACTGTCCTGCGCTTAAATCGTCCGACGCACCGACACGTGTAAACACGCGATCGCAAAGTCCGATCACCGCTTCCTTTGCCGGGACAAAGCTGCCGATCTGCGCCATAATCACAATCAATGCAACCTGCCGCATATAGGTCGATTTTCCGGCCATGTTCGGTCCTGTCAGCATCATGAGCAGATTGTTTTTCGTATCGAGCATTGTATCATTCGGAACGAACAGCTGATCGACAAGCATCTGCTCCACCACCGGATGACGGCCGTCTTTAATTTGCAGTGTACCGTCCATTGTAAGTTCCGGGCATACATACTGCTGCTGCACAGCGACTTCAGAGAGCGAAAGCAAGAAATCAACCCGGGCAATCGCCTCTGCTGTCTGCTGCACGACATCTCCTTTTTGTGCGACAAACCGGCGTACTTCTTCAAAAATTTCCGCCTCAAGCGCGGTGATCCGCTCCGTCGCAGTTAAAACCTTATGCTCGAGTTCCTTTAACTCCTCCGTGATATACCGTTCGCTGTTCGCAAGCGTCTGTTTTCGAATATATGTATCAGGTACTTGTGACAGATACGACTTTGTCACATCGATATAGTAACCGAATACGCGGTTGTATCCAACTTTGAGCGTCTTGATTCCCGTTTTTTCGCGTTCTCTTGTTTCAATCTGCGCAATGTAATCTTTGGAATGATCGCGGATCTCACGATATTCGTCAAGCTCCTCACTGAACCCCGGATTGATGACACCGCCGTCTTTTAACGACACCGGCGGCTCGGAAACAAGCGCGTTCTCAATCAGCGCGTGCACCTCACCCAATGGATCGATCTTTGTTTCAAGCTCATGCAGATATCCGCTTTCAAAAACGGACAATGCCTGTTTGACCGCAGGCAGTTTCGAAAGTGTATATGAGAGTGATTTCATCTCCCGCGGATTGACTGTGCCGTATAATACCCGTGTCATTAAACGCTCCAAATCATATACATCATGAAGTGCTACAGCAACTTGTCCGCGAACAAGTTCCTGCTCCACAAACGATTTGACCGCTCCCTGACGCCTTAAAATTTTCGTGAGGTTATAAAGCGGCTGTTCCACCGCTTTGCGCATGTATCGCTTGCCCATCGCGGTTTTGGTATGGTCAAGCACCCACAAAAGCGTTCCTTTTTTCTCTTTGGCACGCATTGTTTCCGTAAGTTCAAGATTACGGCGCGTCATCATGTCGATCGTCATATAAGCGTCTTCTTTATAAAAACGAACCGCCGTAATCCGCTTTGCACCATCCTTTTGCGTTGACGCCACATAGCGGATAAGCGTTCCAAGCGCCGATACGGACAATCCCGATTGTACCGCTTCAATCTCCGCAATCGGCTTTTGAAAGTGCGCTTCAACCACGGCTTTACAAGATGATTCCTCCTCGTCTTCCTCGGTGAGTGTTTCACACACACAGGAAAGACGGTTTTTCAAAAATGAAACGAGCGGCTTTAAAGAAGCCGCAGTTTCATTCAATAGCAATTCACTTGGCATAAAGCGGGACAGTTCATCCGCGATATCACCGGCAGGATCCGTTGTCGACCGTTCGGTCAAATACGTGTCACCTGTAGAAATATCGCAAAAGCAAACCGCATATCCGCGCTTTTTCGCGATCACCGACGCAATATAGTTATTGCGTTCCTCGTTTAAAAAGCTGCTTTCAATCACGGTACCGGGTGTAATCACACGAATCACATCCCGTTTCACCAGTCCTTTGGCGGTTGCCGGATCTTCAAGCTGTTCGCAGATCGCCACTTTATATCCTTTGTCAATCAGCTTTTTAATATAAGTCTCCGCAGAATGAAACGGAATTCCGCACATCGGCGCACGCTCGGGAAGGCCGCAGTCCCGCCCGGTCAGCGTCAGCTCAAGCTCCTTGGAAATATTTACGGCGTCATCAAAAAACATCTCGTAAAAATCGCCAAGTCTGAAAAATAAAACATGATCCTTATGCGCCGCCTTGATATCAAGATACTGCTGCATCATCGGAGAAAGTGTGGCCAATGTGGGTCCTCCTTTACTGCACTGTTTGTGCGTGATTCTTTTTAATTAGTGGCATCCGCCGCAGGAAGCACAACTGCCGCTGCATCCGCTCGGTGCCGGCTCGCAGGTATCCGGATCTTCGCCGTTTACACACATCACAAGAATGCTGCTGATGCGCTGCATCATGTCGTCTATATCCTGTTTTGCGATGTTAAACGCCATCATGTTTTTGTTGTTCATCACTTCTGCATACAGACCTTTTAATTCTGCATCGAGCGATTTGACTTTCTCATCGTCCGGTTTCTCATTCTGCATTTCAGTTGACAGTTTCACGCGGATCATGTTGAACTGCTCGATCTGCTCCTGCAGTTTCTGGTCTGCATCGTTGTTTGCTTTTGCTTCTTCGAGTGCTTTATACTCTGCGCTTGCCTGAATTGCTTTGCCGAGTTCTCTTGTCAGTTTTTCCAAATCCATTGTTTGTTCCTCCAAATTATTTTTTCATTGATTTATTGATCTTCCACCCGTTCGCCTAAAAGCGCCCAGTTTAAAGATTTCGTGATTTTTACGGTGACGAATGTGCCGATATCCTCTTCTTTTCCGTTATAATCAACGATCATATAACCGTCGTTTCGTCCGGAATAATACGAAGGGCCGGTTTTGCCGGGGCCATCCACTAAAATGCGGTACGTTTTCCCGACAAAGTTTTCATAGCGTTTCGCACCGATTTCTTTTTCGAGTGCCAACAGCCGTGCAAAACGTTCCGATTTTTCCTCCGGTGTGGTAGGGTCCTCCATTTCGGCTGCCTTTGTACCAACACGCTTTGAGTAAATAAACGAAAACAAGGAATCGAACTCCACTTCTTTTAAAAGCGACAGCGTTTCCTCAAAATCCGCTTCCGTTTCACCCGGGAATCCGACGATGATATCGCTTGTAAACGAAATATCCGGAATTTTCTCCTTCGCATAATTGATGAGCTTCATATAATCTGCTTTCGTATAATGGCGGTTCATGAGTGTTAAAATCCGATCGCTTCCGCTCTGCACCGGCAAATGAAAATGCTTGCAAACCTTTTCACAGTCGGCAATCGCGTCGATCAAATCAAACGTCGCGTCCTTCGGATGCGAGGACATGAACCGGATACGGAAATCGCCCGGGATCGCATTTAACTTACGCAAAAGACGCGCAAAGTCGATGTCTTCATCGAGTCCTTTTCCATAGGAATTGACGTTTTGTCCAAGCAAAGTGATTTCTTTATATCCATCGTTTACAAGCTGTGTAAATTCTTCGACGATCTTTTGACTCGGACGGCTTTTTTCCCGTCCGCGCACATACGGGACAATACAGTACGTGCAGAAATTGTTGCACCCGCTCATAATGGGAAGCCATGCCTTAAACGATTGATCCCGGCGAATCGGCAGATCCTCGGGAATTCCCTCGTTTGTCTCTGTGATATCAAACGCTCGCTTGTGCGACGTAAGCACCGAATAAAGCATCTGCGGCAGATGTTTGATCACGTGCGGGCCAAACAGCAAATCCACATACGGATAGCTCTCACGGATTTTTTTCGCGATATGCGGCTGCTGAACCATACATCCGCAAAGACCTAAAACAAGTTCCGGATCGTTGACCCGCTGATGCTTCATCGCACCGATTGTTCCAAGCACGCGATCTTCCGCGTTTTCACGGACGGCACATGTATTTAAAAGAATGAGATTTGCCTCTCTCGGGCTCTCGCAAAAGCCATATCCCATCAGCGCAAGCATGCCCTTGATTTTTTCCCCGTCGCTGACATTCTGCTGACATCCGTAGGTATGCACATACGCCAGCGGAATCTGATCGCCGTAACGCGACTGAAGCAGAAGGCGAACGTTTTCCATCATGGACGCATCTGCCGATGCAATCGGATCTTCTCGTTTTTGTTGTCTGTTGTTTTCCAAACACAGCGCTCCTGACCAAATAAAATATACGGGTTTTATTATACCACAAAAGTCTTGTTTTGTGAATACACTTCGTGCCGATTCCTCAGGAAAGCGCATACGTCTTGAAAATCGCGCAAATTTTTTCGTTTTTCACCTGAATTTGCGCAGCGTCTGCATATTCTTCTTCGGATAATGCGTTGAGCAGGACGCGCTCTACTTCTCCGGTGACAAAGCGGCGGATCGCACGCGCGCCGAACCGGCGCCCTGCCTGCGCATAAAATAGTCGGAACAAATCACTTTCATCGTAAGAGAGCGCGACATGAATGGACTGACATTTCATCGCGAGCTTTTCCATCTCAGCATGGAAAATTTTCCGCAGAACCGGTTCCTCAAGTGTATGAAACAAGACAACCGAGCCAATCCGGTTGACCAGTTCTTTTGAAAAAAGCTGCTCTGCTGCCTCACGCGTATCCTGCTCTGTCTGTTTTGTAAATCCGGAAATTTTGATCTGACTGGTGCAGTTCGACGTCAAAATGATGACCGTATTTGAAAAATCGACGGTTTCTCCCTGCGCATCGGTCAGCCGACCATCCTCAAGAATTTGCAGCAGCAGCTTTACCACCTGCGGATGCGCTTTGTCAATCTCATCAAACAAAACAAGCGAATACGGATGACGGCGCACTGCTTCCGTCAGCTTTCCGCCCTCCTCGTATCCCTTATAACCGGGAGGCGCTCCGATCAGTCTCGATACAGTATGCGCTTCGCTCATCTCCGACATGTCAAGACGAATCACTGATTCTTTCGGGAACAAACACGCGGCAATCTCTTTGGCGCATGCCGTTTTCCCAACACCCGTTGGTCCTAAAAACAGAAATGACGCCGGAATCTTTGAATCATTCTCAAAGCCGCACAGCTTCGCAAACAGCGCGGTACAGATCGCAAAAACCGCATCTTCCTGTCCGAAGATACACCCACTAAGCCGCTTTCTCAATAAATCAATCTGTTCCTTTACACTGTGCACCTCGCCAACCGACGGAATACCGGTCATCTGCGCCACCGTATCTTTTACATCCTGTGCGGTAACGGTAAGCGGCGCTGTCAACGCTGTCACATGACGCTGCCATTCCCGATACAGCTTACATGCCTGCGCCTCGTCGTTTTGCCGCAATGCCGACAGGAGTGCATCCTCTGTATTCGGCGATACGCACAGACGCTTTTTACTGGCAATTCTCTTTCGGCTGCACGTTTCATCCAGCACATCGATCGCCTTATCCGGCAGCCGGCGTGTCGGAATATACCGCGCCGACAAGGAAACCGCCTGCTTTACCGCTTCATACGCAATCGTAACACCGTGATGAGACTCAAGTGTTCCTTTTACGCCGCACAGCATATTCACCGCATCCGACTGTGACGGTTCGCAAACTTCAATCGTCTGAAATCTTCTGGCAAGTGCCGCATCCTTTTCGATATATTTTCGATACTCCGCCGCAGTCGTAGCGCCGATAATCTGCAAATCACCCCGTGCAAGATACGGTTTCATCAAATTGGCTGCGTCCGCCGCGTTTTCACCGGCACCCGCTCCTACAATCATGTGAATTTCATCAATAAACAAAATCATCTGCTGTTCTTGGGCGCTGCGCAATACACGACAAAGACGTTCCTCAAAATCACCGCGGTATTTCGCTCCTGCGAGCATCGCGCCCAGGTCAACCGACATAATGCGCCGAGGCGTACCGGTCTCATGCCAAGCTTCCTTTGAAAGCTTTCGTGCCGCCCCCTCAACAATCGCAGTTTTCCCGACGCCAGGCTCCCCGATCAAACACGGATTGTGCTTTGTTTTACGCGACAGAACGGTCATCAGTTCCTCCATTTCCTTTTCCCTGCCCACAACAGGAAAGAACGCATCACTTGCCGCAAGCGCAGAGAGATCCGTCAAAAAGGGCAGTTCTTTTTTTGCAGGCGCCGCTGCAGGGCGTTCCGCTGCGCACGTTTCTCTTAACAGCGCAATTTCTGTCATACAGGATTCTTTTAATTCTCGTATCGCGCACCCCTGCCGTTTGAGCAAGCCGCAAATTTCCTCCGTGCCGTCAAGAAGAATCGCATAGAGCAAGTGTGCTGTCCCGGCGCCGCATTTATTTTTCTCCGCAAGAAACTGCGCAGACAGGATCACCTCTTTTGCATGCGCAGACAGCGGCGGCGCATCCACATCGCGCTGCGGCTTACTTTCCCGCAAAAGAATCTTTAACATTTCTTCTGCCCGTAAACCGTGACGCGCTAAAATGACGCCGCCAACTCCTCGCTTCTGTGCTAAAATCCCATAAAACAAGTGAACAACTTCCACTGCTTCGCTTCCCGTTTGCGCAGCCGTATCAATCGCCAGTTTTATCGCATCTTTTGCCCGTTGTGTAAACTGTTCCATTCCAGTCATACCATCGCTCCTTCATGGTTTTTAGTCGTAATGTTCACCGCCTCCCAGCGGTACTGTATGTTCAGTATCGTCCATTTTTTTAAATTCCAATCAAAAAGCTGTAACACACTTTTTGATTTGCACATAGTATGGGATGTAAAAAATCAAAGGAGGATTTGATATTATGTGTGGAAATAATTGTGGTGGTTTCGGTGGCAGCTGCAGCTGGATTCTGATCATCATTCTGCTTTTGGTCTGCTGCGGTGGATGCGGCAATTCCTACAACAATGGCTGCGGATGCGGTTGCTGCAACAACGCAAACAACAGCTGCTGCTAAATGGCACATATCAAACCTGATTAAGAATAAAGGGCGGCATTTTGCCGCCCTTTATTCTTATGCCGGGTTGCTTTTTAATTTGCCAAGAAATACGGATTGCTGTATAATAAATCTAACTTCTTCGTAGCAGGAGGCTTTTTCATGCGTATCGTTCATACTGCCGATTGGCACATCGGCAAGCTTTTATGTGAATATTCTCTGCTATCCGATCAGCGGACATGTTTATTCTCGTTCGCCGATCAGATCGCATCTCTTGGAGCCGACATCCTGATCATCGCAGGCGACCTTTATGACCGGTCTGTTCCACCGGCAGAAGCTGTTGTCTTATTAGACGAGCTCTTTTCCTATCTGCTGTTTGAAAAACATATCAAAATTTTAGCGATCTCGGGAAATCACGATTCTCCCAAACGATTACAGTTTGGAAACCGGCTGATGCAGCAGTCCGGACTGTTTCTGCGCTGTTCGTTAACGGATGCGCAAGTTCCGATTGTTTTATCGACCGGTAGCGAGCAGGCGGCGTTTTATCTCTTGCCTTACTTTGAACCGCATCAATTTAAAGAAGCGTTTGATGATGCAAAGGACTGCCGTACGGTACAAGCCTGCATGAATTACTTTCTGACGGTATGCAAAAGTGAAATGAACAAAAACATTCCAAACATTCTTGTCGCCCATGGATTTTTTTCTGCGTCTGCCGAAGACACTGATCTTGCTGTCGGCACAGCATCACTTGTGTCTCTTCACGATCATCCCTTTTCCTATGTCGCGCTCGGCCATCTTCACGCGCCGCGCACCGCAGGCAGCGAATACATTCGGTATGCGGGTTCTCCGCTAAAATACTCGATTGATGAGGCGAATCAAAAGAAATCATTCACTGTCATCGACATTCAAAACGGTGCGATCAGCGAAATTTCTCAAGTCCCGATTTTGCCTGTGCGTGACGTCCGGAAAATTCACGGAACGCTCGAAGAACTCTGCCGCTTGGAAAATGCCTCTGATGATTTTGTTTTCGCCGTATTGACCGATCCGCAAATGCGTGCCAATGCAATGAGACGGTTAAAACAAACATATAAAAACGCATTGGGCCTTTCCTACGAGTGTCTGGAAAAAACCCCTTCTTCTTTCACAAAAGCGGCAAATGCAAAACAGGATATGTCTCCGCAAACGCTGTTTGCATCGTTCTTCCAAGAGGCGGTTCACCGTGAAATGACACCGTCTGAATCTTCTTATATGCAGTCCGCATTCGACCAAGCACAAAAAGGAGGGACAAACTTTGATCCCCATTTCTCTTGAATTTGAAGCATTCGGCCCGTTTTTAAAAAAACAGAAGATTGATTTTACCGCTTTTGACGACAGTCGGATTTTTCTGATTTCCGGCCCGACCGGCAGCGGAAAAACGACGATCTTTGATGCAATCACCTACTGTCTGTACGGAAAAGCAAGCGGTGCATTACGTGCAGCCGACACATTAAAAAGTGATTTTGCCGACCCCTCTGTTGTATGTTACGCGTCGTTTACCTTTCTCATTCATGAAAAGCAGTATACCGTTCGGCGGGAGCCTGCGCAGCTTCGTCCAAAACAGCGCGGAGAAGGACTGATTCTAAAACCCGCTTCTGCACAACTGTCTGACGAAACCAATGTGCTGGCCACGCAGGTTTCACAGGTCAACGAGCAAATCGAATCACTTCTTTCCTTAAACTTCGATCAGTTTTGCAAAATCGTCATGCTGCCGCAGGGAGAATTCCGGCGTTTTTTATCAGACTCGTCCGACGAAAAGCAAAAAATCCTGCGCCAGATTTTTTCCACATCACTATTAAACGATTTTACCGAACAATTAAAGCAGAATGCTTCGCAGTCAAAAGCGGCACAGGAATCGCTGTACGCGCAATGCACCGCACTGGTACAGACGCTTTTGTTAGAGCCCTCCACCCCGCTTGCACAAGAATGTGAACGGACGCCATACGATTTTAACGCAATTCTCTTGGCACTCCGTACACAAAACGAACAAGCTGCGCAGCAGCTCGCTCGTTTAAATGAGCAGCGCACCGCACATTCTCAGCAGCTGCGCGCGCTCAACATTGACAGTGCACGACAGCTGTTTGACCGATTTTCACAATATGATACCGCCAAAAAAACATTCGCTGCCCTTTCCTCTCAGCGTGATGAAATGTATGCCCTTTCTTTGAAGGTAAAAGCGCTTGCCTCGGTCAAAGAGGCTTCTGTTTTGGAAGACGCAAAGAGCACCGCAGAAAAGCGATACGCACTGCTTACTTCTAAAAATACGCAGGCGGCTTTGCAAAAAGAAGAAAGTGAAAAACGACTAAAAGAAGCACGCCAAGTATGTAACCACACACGACAAACCGCGGCGCTTCTTCCGCAAAAAAATGAAACGCTGCTCACATTACGTACACAGTTTGAACAACGCAATCAGCAAGACGCGATGGCCGCGCTGCAGCGGCAGGCAGAAAAAGCGCTGCAAACGACTTCTGCGCAGATTGAGACGTTCAACACGGCGATTGCATATGCCCAGATCAAAAGCGAGCAGAAAGAAAACAAAGAAGCAATCGCGCAAAACGCCCGCTTTTTTGAGGCGGTACGCACATATCAATCGGCACATAGGGAAGCGGCAAATGCCTCCATTTTAGCTGCCGATACATTAAAGCAATATCTCGCCGCGCAGGCAGGTATTTTGGCAGACACACTGCAAGACGACCTGCCGTGTCCGGTCTGCGGCAGCACGCACCACCCCAAAAAGGCAGTCCTTCCGACCCATGCGCCGACGCGCGAAGAAGTCGATCAACGTGCCGATTATGAAAAAAGCGCGCGAAGCGCCTGTGAATCTGCTTATCGGCAAATGCAGCTGTTATGTACCTCTCCTGAAAAAGCGTCCATGCGCCCAACAGAAATGATTGCTTTTGAGCAAGCACAAAAGCAATCATTGGAAGAAACAGCACAAGCACTGTCAAACGCATGCGCCGAATATACCATACCAAAGCCGCTTGCAGATATGACTGCTGAAGCATTGATGGCACAAAAAGAGTCATTGCAGCAGCAATATGCCAAAACAGCAGGGCAGATTGCCGCACTGAAAGAAGAACAGAGAAAAATCGACGAAGCGCTTGGTGCCACAGCTGCCTCCGCAGAAGAAATCAAATCACAAATCGAGCGGCTTTTTAGCGAAATCCAAATGATCGAACAGAAAAACAAACAGGCAGAAAATGCTCTTCAAACAGCACAGACCGAGTATGCACAGCTCTGTACACTTTTGGAACAAACTGCTGTGCAGGTGCAAGAATCCCTTGCACAATGTAAAGAAGCAAAAGAAGCATTCACCGAAGCACTGCATACTGCCTCTTTAACGCTCGAAGAATATGTGAGGCTCAAACCGCAGCTGCAATCACTTCAAACGCTTTCTCAAAAAGTGGAAGAATACCGTGCCGAATATCAGACACAAAAACGTCTTGTCCGCATTTTAGAGGACGCACTCAAAGACGCATCCCGTCCTGATCTTTCCGCACTCGAAAGGCAAGCAGAAACGATTCAGTCATCCCTTGACGCGATCGAATCGGACTATGAACGTCTTTCAAAGCGAACATCACAAAACGAAAATGGATATAAGCTTCTTTCGGATGCATTTTCCCGGTTTCATACAGCACAAGCAGACTATGAGCAGAAAAAGTTCTTTTATGATGTGGCAAACGGTGCATATACCGAAAAAGTCAACTTTGAACGCTATGTCCTCGCTTCGTACTTTGATGCAGTCATTGCGCACGCAAATCTAAGGCTTGAACAAATGACCTATTCACGGTATACTTTAAACAGAAGAACCGAACGGGAAAGCAAGAACCGTACATCCGGTCTCGCCCTGGAGGTCTTTGACGCATATACGGGCTCCGCGCGTCATGTCAATTCCCTCTCCGGTGGCGAAGGGTTTAAAGTTTCGCTTTCATTGGCGCTTGGACTCGCGGATATCATCAGCGAAACAGCCGGCGGCATTGAAATCGGCACCATGTTTATTGACGAGGGATTCGGTTCGTTAGACAGTGATTCTCTTGATGCCGCGATCAACTGCCTGTACGAATTACAGGAAAGCGGACGCTATCTCGGAATCATTTCTCATGTAAGCGAATTAAAGGAACGGATTCCACAGAAAATCAATATTGTTTCAAACACAAACGGCAGTATGATTGTGAGCGATGAAACATGAAAAAACGTTTGATTTCTTTTTTCAAATCAAGTGGAACGATGATTTTTGCAACTTTCTTAGCCATCGGTGTTTCCTTTTTCGTCTTCTTCTGCTGGCAGTCCGGAATTCTCCGGGTAAACAATGACAGCGAAGCACTTTCCAAAAACCGTATTGAGCGGATAAATCTCAATACCGCAACCGTTTCGGAACTGACTATATTAGAGGGAATCGGTCTTTCGCGTGCAAAAGCAATCGTGCGCTACCGCGATACCTACGGCCCGTTTTCCTCTGTTGAAGAACTGTTAAACGTTCCCGGTATCGGAGAAGCAACGCTTTCTCAAATCCGGAGCTATATTACATTATCATAGAAAGGATGATCTGTTTGATTCTCACGTTAAAAAATGATCATTTCACCGCTTCCGTCACATCAACAGGCGCCGAACTGCTGTCCTTAAAAAGCAGCGACGGACTTGAATACATGTGGCAAAAAGATCCGAAATACTGGGGAAAAACCTCTCCGGTTTTATTTCCGATTGTCGGCAATCTGCGCAACGACAAAGTAACATTCCACGGAAAAGAATACGGTATGGCAAAACATGGCCTTTGCCGTACCGCGGACTTTACCGTAGAGTCCCACTCAGACACAGACGCAGTCTTTTCCCTTTGTGCAAGCGAGGATACTTTAAAACACTATCCATACCGGTTTAAACTGACACTTTCCTATCATCTTTCGGAAAGCGGAATTTCCATCACATACACAGTGGACAATACCGACAATCAACCGATTGATTTCTGCTTCGGCGCACATCCGGGCTTTAATGTACCGTTAGACGGCGTAGGAAGTTTTTCCGATTATCGATTAGAGTTTAATCAGGACGAACCGGATGGATGCCCTGTGTTTGATTTTGAAAACAATCAAATCAACATGGAAAATCGTGTCGATTTCTTAAAAGGAAGCCGTGTGCTGCCGCTCGATTATTCTTATTTTGACAACGACGCGCTTGTATTTGACAAACTCCATTCCGACAAGGTTCGTCTGGTGAGCGGTAAAACCGGCCGAGGCGTAGAAGTTCGGTTTGCCGATTTTGACTTCGTTGCATTTTGGACGCCAATTAAAATGGACGCGCCGTTTTTATGTATCGAACCATGGTGCGGTATGGCTGTCTGCTCAGATGAAGGCGACACCTTTGAAGAGAAACGCGGCGTAAAGCATCTTGCAGAAAATACCTCCCGTTCGTTCGTCATGGAGATTTGTCCGTTTTAATTTTTTCCCACACAAAAAAACTTGCTGTCAATTGACAGCAAGTTTTTTGTTTTTTTATGCTTTCTTTGTGCATCTTCTTATGAGAGTGAACAGCAGTGCTGCCGATACAAGTGCCATTACAAGCCAGATAACATTCTCATCTCCTGTATCCGGTGATTCTGTGTCGGTATCTGTGTTATCATCCGGATCTATTTGCTCATCGAGATACAGTGTCATCGACTGCTCTTTTGTATCAAATCCATCCAAAGACCGTGCAAAGAACGTAATTGTCGTTTCTTCTGCCATTGCGTCCTTAATGTTTACAGCAAATGTTCCGTTTTCAGAAACAGTTGTCTCAAACGTCTGTCCATTTACCTGAAGCACGATGGTGTATCCAGCTTCACCTGTTCCCTCAAGTGTAACATTTCGATCTGTTACCGTTTCACCATCTTGATGGCTGGTAATGACCGGTTCAGCAATATAATCGATATCATAATCCGGCTGTTCTTTTACCGCGTCAGCGATACTGACTGTAAACGTAAAAGTCCGATCATCCGGAATCGTGGAAAGCTCAAACGCATCTGTCAGCATCACCGTAATGGTCGCTGGTGATTCATCCAAGAACGTCACATTTCCATTTCCATCAAATTGAATATTATCACTGTGTGAAATGATTGCAAATTGATTTTCCATTAAGTCCATTCCTGCAGAATAGCCATCACGCCGAATTTCTGCACGCATTTTAAATGGAGTCGATTGCCCAACCTGTACCCCGGCCGCAATCAGTGATAACCGATAGACTTCCTGCTCGCTTAAAAACGTCAGTCGATTTGCATGAACACGCAGCAGATACGACGCACGTTCAAGATCCGTTTGAATCAATTCTTTCGCAGTTTCATTGATATCAGCAGCCTGTACGGATTCTGAAAGCGCAGAAAGCTTTTCTAAAAACTGTTGTGTCTGTGCTTCATCAAACGATGCACCATCCATTACATCATACAAACGTTCAATTTCCGCATATGGATAGTCTGAAATTTCATCATCACTCTGAACTGTGTAAATGGTATCAATTTTTCGCAGGATCTCACTTAGAATCATTGGAATCGATTCTTCTACATCCTCAGGCATTACTTGAGCCTCTTCTTTATAGATACTCTCACTGAACAGTGGTCCCATATTATTTTGTTTCAAGTCTGTCAAAGAGAATATCGCACTGGATGCTGCATTCTGCGTACGAATCGCACTTAACTGTTTGACAATCATATCAAACGGAATCCCAAGATACGAACCGATACCGGTAGATGCATACGCCATTTCATTGATTTTTTCCTGTGACAGCTGTGCATCGTTAATGACCGGATCTTCGGTCACATAGTAGGACATTGTAAATACTTCGTCAATATACCCTTTTTCCACCCAATCAAGTGTTTCCTGATACTTAATAAGCGGCGCTGTTTCATAATCCGGAACAACTGCTGCTGAAATTTTCAAATCACTGCGGATCGATTTCAGTTCAGATGTAATCCGATAGATAAATGTATTGATCAATTCCGCACGGAAATGACACCACTGTTCCCATTCCGGATGATCTTCTGTAATCGTATATGGATCGGTTCCGTATTCAGCTTTATACGCATTCACAATATTTTCATTATAGCCGAAATCATTGAGCACGCCGTTTTCTCCGCGTCCGTTTGCTTCTGGGAAGCGGCAATAATCATAGTTGATGCCGTCGATATCATACTTGGTCACAAGTTCTTTATAGACCTCTGATACAAGATCACGTGCACCCTGCTCCATTGGATTAAAGAAATAATAATATAATTTATAAGTTTGCTCATACAGCGCATCATCACCAAACCGGCTCGTCAGCAGCCATTCCGGATGTTGTGCAGGCAGCGAATACTCCGGTGCTCCGGAATCCTGGAACGCACCAACAAAAAATGTTTCTACCCATGCATGAACTTCAATTCCCATTTCTTTGCCAATGCGAACATATGCATCCAGCGCATCGAATCCATCAAGCGACGGATACATCGGAATGCCCGGAATGTCTGATTTCCAGATGGTATGTCCTTCGATCCACGCCTCCAAATAGATTGCGTTAAAGCCGGAATCTTTTACATACTGCATTACCTTCCGAACTTCTTCTTCATTTTTTTCCACCGGTCGATACCAAACTGCACGTTTCTCAACCGAGAGGTTCGGTAACACTGTATTGGACGCCTCATTCACGATTTGAATAATTGCGTCGGCCTCCTGTGACAGTCCTTCAAAATCAAGACGATCAATATAATCCGCAAGGCTGTCCGCACGTGTATTTGCTTCATGCAGTTTATCGATCATCGCATCAAGGGCTTCATAGTCCACATCAATCATGGAAGATTTTGTTTCTTCACAAAGTGTTATCGCCGCTTCAATTCGTTCTTTGACTGTCTGCGTAAGCAGTTCCGGTGTTTCGATCAATGTAATATGTCCATTTGCACGATCTAATGTAATCAGAACACTCGATACATCGATCTTTTGCAAAAATTCAGACATTTTCCCATGGCCGGAAAGGACAAACGTACTTTCTTCAATCGGACTGTTGCCGCCCTGTGTAGAAAGAACTCGTCCGGTTTGCTCGTCAACAATCAGTTCTGTTCCCCATGTATTGGTTTCTGTAGAAGCCTTACCGTATGTTGAATCATATACAACCAGCTGATCTGTTCCGCGAAATCCGGGATACGGCTCATTGTTAACATCGTCCCAGCCTGCCGGATTGTCTTCTTTTTTCGTCGGGCTGAGCGCATCATACGCAACAGTCTGCGCTGTATAGTATTTCGGTGTTTCAAACACGATCGTAAACGGATCACCCGGTTTTAAATGTCCATAATCTTTTGCAATCTGTCCGTCAATTGAGTCATGGATAGATACAACATAGCCATTGTCAGGGATCGGTGCATTGCCGCCTGTACCCGACAGCGTGATCGCGGTGATGATTCCGTCCACTACAGTAATTTCAGCACCCCATTCCGAGGTATTGGTGCTGTCGCCATACTCGGGTGTAAAAACAATTACCTCATCAGCACCGCGGCTCCGGTTAATTCCGGAAATCGCTTTTTTAACCGGTGTTCCATCCGGTCCCGTATAGGAAATATAATTTTCATCAAGCGTTGGCAATGTGACATTTTTCAGTGTAATTGTATCACCCACTGAAAGATCAGCTACCTTTTCAGAAAGGGCGCCTGTCGCTGATAAAACAAATCCGTTTACCGGAATATAGGTTCCTTTTTGTGCATCTCCCTTTCCCACTACAATGTTGTTTACAACCAAAACCTCCGCAGTGTTATCTGCATCAAATGGTGTGGTAGTCTGATGTTCCTCATCGGGAAGCACATAGGAAATTCCCTCTGGACGTGCATCACTTTGCACAATCGGGTATTCACTTTGGTCAGGAAATACGATTGTCTGATCGCCCTCTGCCAGTACGGCACCGTTCCACGGAACACACAAAACGGTTAGCAGCATCGCCATACAACCAGCAATCAAGCGTTTGAATGATTTCATTTTCTTCTCTCCTTTTCTTTTATGTTCGCTTCAGCATTCAAGCAAATCTTTTTCCGGGAATTTTTTTGCATTGAAAAAGATTCGTTCTTTCTATATAATATATCACAACAGAACAAATTGAAAATGAACAAATTTAACATACACCAATACAAAATTCATGTATTCTTTGAAAACAGGAAGGTGTCTTTATGATCGCACCAAAAAATAGTGCATACCATGAGATCATTCAAATTAAAGCGGAAGACATTCCGATTATGCTTGCGTTTCATCAAAAAAACGCGCAGAAAAATATTTTTGAACTGCATTGGCATGAAGAACCGGAATTTTTATATATTCGTTCCGGAGAAATGGAAATCCACTGCGGTGAGAGTACATTTCATGTTACACCGGGAGAAATTGTTTTTATCAATCCTGGTGAACAGCATGCGGGCGTATGTTTAAGCGGAAGCTGCGAATACATTTGGCTGGCAGTAAAAACAAGCTTTTTAAAAAGTGCCGGCCTGAGCGGCAGTGATCTATGCTTTAGCTCTTTAGAAGCAAAACGATTAAAAATTCGGAATCAGCTTGGAAAAAATCCGGAGATTGCCATGCTGATTGATGGTATCATCGCAGACTATCATGAGAAACCACCCTATTACGAATTAGAAATCAAAGCATCTTTATTGCGTCTGTTTCGCTGTCTGCTCATTGGCTGTACCGCACAAATTGCAGAACACGAGTCAGAGATTCCTCCCTCATTACAGCCGGTTCTATCTTATATCGATACACATTTCAAAGACGAAATCACCTCCGCGCAGCTTGCCAAAATGGGCTCTTTTTCCGCACCGTATTTCTGCCGGATTTTCAAAGAAACGACCGGATATTCTCCGATTGAATATGTAAACCGCGTACGGATTCGAAAAGCGTATGAAATGATTTCTTCAACCAATGAGAGTTTTGCATCCATCGCAGAATCTGTAGGGTTTCTAAACTTCAGCTATTTCTCTAAGGTATTTTTTAAATATACCGGGCAAAAACCTGCTGAAATCCGCAAGCAGGCAGAAACATAACGATTTACGAAATAAAAAAGGATTGATTCGATATCGAATTGCACTTGTCAAGAGAAAGTAGACAGTAAAAAGAATATTTATCAGAAGCCCCGTTCGGTTTTAAACTGAATGGGGCTTCTGTAACCCAATGCAGCGGCCGGACGGTGGTTATTAAAAAAGTCTAC
>CALXAM010000081.1 GCA_944386285.1 uncultured Clostridia bacterium
ACCTCCTCGATAGTTTTGGGTTAGGTTGGCAGACCTTTTCCTTTACTCTATCGGGGAGTTCTTTTTTTGTCCATAGCTATAAGCTCTTTATCCACTGGCACAGCCAGTGGTTGTTTAAGCAATATAAAAAGAGGGCTGAATCACCAGCCCTCTTTCTTCTTATTTTATCAGTCATCATCCGGTTCAATCACTGCATAATCGCCTTTTTTCCGTTTATATACAAGATTGATCTCGTTGGTGTGCGCGTTGCGGAACATGAAAAACGTATGACCCAGCAAATTCATTTGTAAAATTGCTTCTTCTACGCTCATTGGCTTAATTGGGAAGCGTTTCGTCCGGACAATATCATACGACTCTTCATCATCGACCTCTTCCGCTTCTTCTGTAAACGCAGGCATCAGATCGGTTTTCCACTTCTTTTCGAGTTTGCTTTTATTTTTGACAATCTGACGGCTCAGTGCATCCGTTACCGCTTCCAGTGAATCAAGCCGGTCGGTTGTCGTCTGTTCTGCACGGAAATACATGCCGCGTGCGCGAATCGTTACCTCAACAGTTTCACGATCCCGCTCATTTGTAACAGTCACAACTGCCTCTGCATCGTCATTAAAAAACTTATCGAATTTCGCAAGTTTTTTCTCCACACGATCACGAAACGAATCTTTTACTGTTGTTTTTCTTCCTACGATTTTGATTGTCATAAGCTCAACCCCTTTTCTGTGTTGATCGGGAATCGGGCTTTCGCCTTTTATTTCCCTATGCTTAGTATAGCATATTCCTTAAAAAATCACAACGAATATTTTTTAATTTTACAAAAAATAAATAAAAAAGTGCATTTCCATCTAAAAACCGAAGCTTGACATGAAAACATAATTCGCCGTAAAATAAAAGAAAGAAAACAAAAGAAGAAAGGGATTTTTCAAATGACCGTAACGGAACGCTTTCTGCGCTATGTAAAAATTGACACACAATCGAGACCGGATGTTGAGGCTGTACCAAGTACCGAAAAACAGCATGATCTTGCAAAACTGCTTGCAGAAGAATTGACTGCAATGGGCGCCCATGTCACCTACGACAAGGCACATTGTTATGTATATGCTTCAATTCCTGCCACAATCAAGACCGATGCATCGCCGATTGGTTTGATTGCACATATGGACACCTCCGACGCGGTATCCGGAAAAAATGTAAATCCGAAAATCATTTCATCATATGACGGCAAAGATGTCTGCCTGAATGAAGCGGAACACATCGTCCTTTCCCCCACCGTATTCCCGGAGCTTTTAGAATATGCCGGACAGGATTTAATCGTAACCGACGGTACCACACTGCTTGGTGCGGATGATAAAGCCGGTGTTGCGGAAATTATGGCGCTGGCAGAACGTCTGCTCGCTGATCCTACCATTCCGCACGGCGAAATCCGTATTGCATTTACACCCGATGAAGAAGTCGGAAACGGTGTCGCCGCATTCGACAATGACATTTTCGGCGCGCCGGTCGCCTATACGGTAGACGGCGGAAAAGTCGGTGAAATCGGCTACGAAACATTCAATGCCGCTTCACTCACCTTGACCGTTCACGGTGTCAGCACACATCCGGGCTCTGCAAAAGGAAAAATGAAAAACGCATTGCTGCTCGCCATGGAATTCGAAGCAATGCTTCCGACCTTTGAAAAACCGGAATATACCGAACAGCGGGAAGGCTTTTACCATCTGACCGACATGCAAGGCGATGTGGACACTGCGGTGATGCACTATATTCTGCGCGACCACGACGCTGACAAGCTCGAAGAAAAGAAACAATGCGTCAAAAAAATCTGCGCTTATTTAAATGAAAAATACGGAGCAGGATCATTTGAAGCAAAAATCACCGACGCTTACCGCAATATGCGCGAGGTCATCGAGAATCATTTCTCTCTTGTATTACAGGCAGAAGCGGCAATGCGTGACTGCGGCATCGAACCGTTTGAATCCGTTGTACGCGGCGGTACAGACGGCGCTTCCCTCTCATTCCGCGGCATTCCATGTCCGAACCTTTCGACCGGCGGACACAACTGCCACGGCAGATATGAATTCATCACGGTGCAGTCGCTTGAAAAGATGACAGACATTCTTACAAAAATCGTCATTCGTCACGCGCAAGCTGCAAACGAATGAAACAGGATGTTGTTTACATTCTCGAATGTATAGACGGTACGCTATACACCGGATGGACGAATGATCTTCCCGCGCGCTTAGCGGCACATGCTGCAAAACGCGGCGCAAAATACACCCGCGCACATCCGCCGAAAGCACTTGTCTATGTCGAAAAAATGGCGGACAAACGTACCGCACTTTCAAGAGAAGCACAAATCAAACGTCTTTCGCGCAAACAAAAGCTTGCACTGATTGAAACCTATCGTGCAAATATTGACAAATTGCACGGTTCACGGTATGATAAAGAGGATTGTTATCAATTATATCGAATGGAAACGGAGCGTTTAACCATGTCAACCAATAAAGTCAGAACTCGTTTTGCGCCGAGCCCGACCGGCTATATGCACGTCGGCAACCTGCGCACAGCGCTTTATGCATACTTGCTTGCCAAGAAAAACGACGGCACGTTCATCCTGCGTATTGAAGATACCGACCGTGAACGGTATGTGGAAGGCGCTGTCGATATCATTTATAATACCTTGCGGAAAACCGGTTTGATTTGGGACGAGGGTCCTGATATCGGCGGTCCGGTTGGCCCTTATGTACAGAGTGAACGTATGGGAATGTTTAAAGAATATGCGTTAAAGCTTGTAGAAAGCGGTCACGCATATTACTGCTTCTGCGATAAAGAGCGTTTGGACGAAGTCCGCACCATTCAGCAGGCTTCCGGTATCGCACCGCGTTACGACGGTCACTGCCGCAACCTTTCCCCTGAAGAAGTACAGGCGAAACTGGATGCCGGTGTTCCGTATGTCATCCGTCAGAAAATGCCGACAACCGGTACCACTTCGTTTGAAGACGAGGTATACGGTACGGTGACCGTGGAAAACGAAACACTCGACGATCAGATTCTGATTAAAACGGACGGAATGCCGACCTATAACTTTGCAAACGTTGTGGACGACCATACCATGGGGATCACACATGTAATCCGCGGCAACGAATACCTCTCCTCTACCCCGAAATACAATCTGCTGTATGAGGCATTCGGATGGGAAAAACCGGTCTATATTCACTGTGCGCCGGTTATGAAAAACCACACCGAAAAACTCTCCAAACGAAACGGCGACGCTTCGTTTGAGGATTTGCTCGCAAAAGGCTATCTGACCGAAGCGATCATCAACTATATCGCACTGCTCGGCTGGAGCCCGAAAGGCGAAAATGAGATTTTCACCCTGCCGGAGCTTATTCAGGAATTTGATGTATCCGGTATTTCCAAATCACCGGCAATTTTCGATACCCAGAAGCTCCGTGCAATCAACGGCGCTTACATTCGCAAATTGTCACCGGAAGCATTTTTGGAGCAGGCGCTGCCGTACATCCGTCAGACTTGCAAGAGCGAATCGATCGATCTGCCGACACTTTGCGCAATGCTTCAGCCGCGTACAGAGATCTTTACAGAGATTCCGGATCAGGTCGATTTTATTGACGCACTGCCGGAATACTCCAATGATCTGTATGTGCACAAAAAGATGAAAACAAATCTTGAGAATTCACTCGCTTCCTTAAAAGCTTGCCTTCCGGCATTGGAGGCTGTTGAGGACTGGACACTCGACAACGTGCACTCTGCACTGTTCTCCGTAATCGAGTCACTCGGCGTGAAAAACGGCGTTGTATTGTGGCCGATTCGTGTGGCCGTTTCCGGAAAACAGTTTACACCGGGCGGCGGTGTTGATCTGGCTGCTTTGCTTGGCAAAGAAGAAACGATCGCCCGCATCAAAAAAGGAATTGAGCAGCTCGAAAACGCATAATCAAAGTAAAAAGATAAAAAAGAGGCGCAAATTGCGCCTCTTTTCTTTAAATATTTCTTTTAAGCAGAAACTATAACCGTTATATCGTATAAATATAAAGAGGTGATTCCTGTGAGTGACTTGGCAAAACAAATCGGACAACGTATTCGAAATGCTCGGACGGATTTAGGATGGAGTCAGGAAAAACTTGCTGAAATATCTGGATGTCACCCAACCTATATCGGACAATTGGAACGCGGCGAAAAGAATGCAACGCTCGAAAGTATTGCAAAAATTGCATCTGCCATGCATGTTTCCCTTTCAAAACTATTTGAAAAATTAGGCGAAACGGAGGAAAACGATCACAGCATTCCGCTTGCTTGTTATGAGTTTCTTTCTTCTAAAACAAAAGAAGAGCAGGACTGCCTCTTTCGCATTCTTTTAGAAATTGATCAATTCAAATCCATACCATAATAAAAATCAGCCGGTGTTTTCACATACACCGGCTTTTTATCATCGAACATATCAATTTCTGTTCTCTCTATTTTAACAAAAAGAACCCGAACGCGATTTGCGTTTGCACCTGTAAAATGAAAGTAGACACTCACAAAAGTGTGGGTGTCTACTTTTTCGTAGTAAAATAAGAGAAAAAGGAGGAATAGGAATGGGAAAGAAAGGGACACCACATCGGAAGTGGAGCAAAGA
>CALXAM010000082.1 GCA_944386285.1 uncultured Clostridia bacterium
GAGGATGACGACTTGTTTTGATCACCGCAGTGAAAGGAGTCTGAGTAATGGAATTTAACACTTTTGAGTCGATTAAAATCGGACTTTCTTCTCCCGAACAGATCCGCGAGTGGTCTTACGGCGAGGTGAAAAAGCCGGAGACCATTAACTACCGCACCTTAAAACCGGAGCGGGACGGATTGTTCTGTGAACGGATTTTCGGGCCGCAGAAGGACTGGGAGTGTCACTGCGGTAAATATAAACGTCTTCGCTTTAAAGGCAAAATTTGTGATAAGTGCGGCGTTGAGGTTACACGTGCAAAAGTGCGTCGTGAGCGCATGGGCCATATTGAATTGGCAGCACCGGTTTCGCATATCTGGTATTTTAAAGGAATCCCGTCCCGTATGGGATTACTTTTGGATATCTCGCCGAGACGTTTGGAAGAAGTCATCTACTTCTCAAAATATATCGTCACCGATCCGGGCAGCACTGCACTCGAAAAAGGTCAGCTGTTAAATGAGATGGAATATCTTGATATGCGTGAGCGCTATGAAGATGATTTTAAAGCTGGCATGGGCGCAGAAGCAGTAAAAACACTGCTCGCTGAACTCGATTTGGAAGCACTTGCAGCAGAATTAAAGCATGCGCTTGAAACTGCAAGCGGACAAAAACGTGTTCGTTATTTAAAACGTCTGGAAGTTGTGGAGGCATTCCGTGCATCCGGAAACCGTCCGGAATGGATGATTCTTGACGTCATTCCGGTTATTCCGCCGGATATCCGTCCGATGGTTCAGCTTGACGGCGGCCGCTTTGCAACGTCTGACTTGAATGACTTGTATCGCCGCGTCATCAACCGTAACAATCGTCTGGCACGTTTGCTTGAGCTCAATGCACCGGACATCATCGTCCGCAACGAAAAACGTATGCTTCAGGAAGCTGTCGATGCCCTCATTGACAACGGACGCCGCGGCAGACCGGTCACCGGTCCGAACAACCGCCCGCTCAAATCGCTTTCTGACATGCTTAAAGGTAAACAGGGCCGTTTCCGTCAGAACCTGCTTGGTAAACGTGTTGACTACTCGGGACGTTCGGTTATCGTCGTCGGACCGGAACTGAAAATGTATCAGTGTGGTCTGCCGAAAGAAATGGCACTCGAGCTGTTTAAGCCGTTTGTTATGAAACGTCTGGTTGAAACCGGCCAGTCGAACAATATTAAGAGCGCACGCAAAATGGTTGAGCGTGCAAAAGAGGAAGTCTGGGATGCACTCGAGATCGTCATCAAAGATCATCCGGTGCTCTTAAACCGTGCGCCTACGCTGCACCGCTTGGGTATCCAGGCGTTTGAGCCGGTGCTCGTTGAGGGTCGTGCATTAAAACTCCATCCGCTCGTTTGTACCGCATACAACGCGGACTTCGACGGTGACCAGATGGCTGTACACGTGCCGCTGTCCGCAGAGGCACAGGCGGAAGCACGTTTCCTCATGCTTGCTGCAAACAACATTTTAAAACCGTCTGACGGACGTCCGGTTACCGTCCCGACACAGGACATGGTCCTCGGTTCTTACTACCTGACAATCACAAAAGACGGCGACAAGGGCGAAGGCAAGATCTTCCGCGATATGAACGAGGCAATGATGGCGTACAACGAAGGCGTTATCTCGCTTCATGCAAAGATCAAAGTCCGCATGACCAAACAGGTTGGCGACAAATCCGTTTCGCGGATTATCGACACCACTATGGGCCGTTTGATCTTCAACCAGAACATTCCGCAGGATCTGGGCTATGTCGATCGCACCAACTCCGAAAACGAGTTTGCGCTCGAGGTTGACTTCATCGTTAAGAAGAAACAGCTCGGCCAGATCATCGATCGCTGTATCCGTGTCCATGGCACAGCGATTACTGCTGAAATGCTTGATAAAATCAAAGCTTTGGGCTTTAAATATTCCACAAAGAGTGCAATTACCGTTGCAGTCTGCGACGCTGCAATTCCGCCGCAGAAAAAAGAATATTTGGCAGAAGCAGAGGCTGCTGTCGAGGAGATCACAGATCAGTTCAACATGGGCCTTATTTCCAACGAAGAGCGCTATAAACTCGTTCTGGAAACCTGGGCAGATACTACCGACAAAGTCACCGATGCCCTCCAGAAAAACATGGATGCATACAACCCGATCTTCATGATGGCTGACTCCGGTGCGCGTGGTAGTATCAACCAGATCCGTCAGCTCGCAGGTATGCGCGGACTGATCGCAAACACCTCCGGTGCGACCATCGAGGTGCCGATTCGTTCGAACTACCGTGAAGGCTTAAACATCCTCGAATACTTCATCTCTTCCCGTGGTGCACGTAAAGGCTTGGCTGATACCGCGCTTCGTACAGCAGACTCGGGTTACCTGACCCGTCGTCTCGTTGACGTTTCGCAGGACGTCATCATCCGTCAGGATGACTGCGGTACCCACGAAGGCATTGAAGTCTACGAGGTTGCAGAGGGCAAAGAGATCATCGAGCCATTCTCTGATCGTCTGATCGGCCGTTATCTGGTCGAGGACTTCTGCGATCCGCAGACTGGCGAAGTGCTCGTTTCCAAAGATAAACTCATGGACGAGTTCGATGCAAATAAAATCATCGCAACTGGTACCAAATCGGTTAAAATCCGTTCAATCCTCACCTGTCAGTCGAAACAGGGCGTTTGTACGAAATGTTACGGTGCAAACCTGGCAACTGGTGCACCGGTTGCAATTGGCGAGGCTGTCGGCGTTATCGCGGCACAGTCCATCGGCGAGCCGGGTACACAGCTGACCATGCGTACGTTCCATACCGGTGGTATCGCATCGGCAGAGGATATTACACAGGGTCTTCCGCGTGTCGAGGAGCTGTTTGAGGGCAGAAAGCCGAAAAACGCTGCAATTATCGCAGAGATTGCCGGCCGTATTCATATCGAAGATGTGAAACGTACCCGTCAGATTACAGTCAAAGCTTCCGATGGCGAAGAGCGCGTATATCCGATTCCGTACGGCTACCGCATCAAAGTCAAAGAGGGTCAGGAGATCGAAAAAGGTCAGCCGATGACCGAAGGTTCGATCAACCCGCATGATGTTCTGGCTGTCTGCGGTGAGCAGGAAGTACAGAACTATCTGAACATGGAAGTTCAGAAAGTATACCGCATGCAGGGCGTAGATATCAACGATAAACACATCGAGGTTATCGTTCGCCAGATGATGCGTAAAGTTCGTGTCACCGATGCAGGCGATACCGCAATGCTGCCGGGTTCTTTGACTGATCGTACAGAAGTGGAAGCTGCAAACCGTGAGATCGACGAACGAATTGCAGCAGGTGAGACTACATTGAAAAAATGTGAGTATCAGGCAGTGCTTTTGGGTATCACCAAAGCATCCCTTGCAACTGACAGCTTCCTGTCGGCAGCATCGTTCCAGGAGACCACCCGCGTGCTCACCGAAGCTGCAATCAAAGGTAAGGTTGACCCGCTGACTGGCTTAAAAGAGAACGTTATTATCGGTAAGTTGATTCCGGCAGGTACTGGTATGAGCTGCTATCGTGATGTGACAGTAGAACCGACACATGTTCCTGCATCTGCAGAACCGGCAATGACGGCTGAAACTTCGGAAGAGGAAGAACCTGACTTGGAAGTTGACGCGAATATTCCTACAGAATTTTAAGAATTCTCGAATAATTAAAAAAATTTGCAAAACCTATTGACAAACGCGCGAAAACAGTGTTTAATTAGATAGGTTGAGCATGTATACCGTGAAATACGGGCGGCTTAGCCAATGCAGGCGTAGCCGCCTGTGTTTATTTTTATTCTTTTTTTAAGGAGGTGCGATATGCCTACTTTTAACCAGTTAGTCAGAAAAGGCAGACTTGTCAACGAGAAGAAATCGACCGCTCCTGCACTTCAGAAGGGTTATAACTCCATGAAGAAACAGGCGACAGATCAGAGCGCTCCGCAGAAACGTGGCGTTTGCACGGTTGTCAGAACCATGACCCCGAAAAAACCGAACTCGGCTCTTCGTAAAGTTGCCAGAGTCCGTCTGTCCAACGGCTTTGAGGTTACAGCGTACATTCCGGGTGTCGGCCATAACCTGCAGGAACACAGCGTCGTGCTGATCCGCGGTGGTCGTATTAAAGACCTTCCGGGTGTTCGTTACCACATCATCCGCGGTACACTCGATACGCAGGGTGTAAACGGCCGTGGTCAGTCCCGCTCCAAATACGGTACAAAACGTCCGAAAGCTGGCGCGGCAAAGAAATAAGATCGTAATTCTTGCCCAATGATAGCGGCATTCTTATATACTATATAAAGAAAGCCTCTGCATTGGTGCCAACGGAAGCGAATCTTTCGAGTACCTATGATATCATTTTATGAAGGAGGGAAGTAAAGTGCCAAGAAGAGGTAAAATTGCAAAACGTGATGTTTTGCCAGACCCACTTTACAAATCAAAGAAAGTGACCCGCCTGATCAACAGCGTAATGCTGGACGGCAAAAAAGGCGTGGCACAGAAGATTGTATACGGTGCATTTGAAATCGTTGCTGAAAAATCCGGCAAAGACGCTTTGGAGGTTTTTGAGCAGGCGATGGAGAACATCATGCCGTTGCTGGAGGTTAAAGCTCGCCGTGTCGGCGGTTCGACCTACCAGGTTCCGATGGAAGTCCGTCCGGAAAGACGTCAGACACTGGGCCTTCGCTGGCTGACCGCGTATGCGCGTAACCGCGGCGAAAGAACCATGAAAGAGCGTCTGGCAGGCGAGCTCCTTGATGCGATGAACGGCACCGGCGGCGCGTGCAAAAAACGCGAAGATACACACAAAATGGCAGAAGCAAACAAAGCATTTGCTCATTACAGATTCTAATCTGCTTTTCCGTAAATCCGCATATGGGACAATGTCCCGATTAACGAGGAGGTTTTTATGCCAAGACAGGTTTCCCTTGAACAGACTCGAAACATTGGTATTATGGCGCACATCGACGCCGGCAAAACCACCACGACCGAACGTATCCTGTTTTACACAGGTAAAAACCGCAAAATGGGTGAAACTCATGACGGTGCGTCCACCATGGACTGGATGGAGCAGGAGAAAGAGCGCGGTATCACCATTACTTCCGCTGCGACCACCTGTTTCTGGAAAGGTCACCGCATCAACATTATCGACACTCCGGGCCACGTTGACTTCACTGTTGAGGTTGAACGTTCCCTGCGTGTCCTTGACGGTTCTGTCACCGTATTTTGTGCAAAAGGCGGCGTAGAGCCGCAGTCTGAGACCGTTTGGCGTCAGGCAGATAAATACCATGTTCCGAGAATGGCTTACGTCAACAAAATGGACATCATGGGCGCAGATTTTTACAATGTGCTTGATATGATGAAAACCCGTTTGAAATGTAATGCTGTTCCGATTCAGCTGCCGATTGGTGCTGAGGATACATTCCGCGGCGTGATCGACCTGATCGAAATGAACGCAGACGTCTATTATGATGAAATGGGCACCGATATGCGTGTCGAAGAAATTCCGGAAGATATGCGCGAGCAGGCTGAGGAATACCGTGCAGCTATGATCGAAGCAGTCGCGGAGCAGGACGAAGAACTGATGGAGAAATACCTCGAAGGTGAAGAACTCACCAAAGAGGAGATTAAACGCGGTATTCGTCTTGGTACTTTGGCAAACACATTGGTACCGGTTGTCTGCGGTACTTCTTACCGTAACAAAGGCGTGCAGAAACTGCTCGACGCAATCGTTGACTACATGCCGGCTCCGACTGATATTCCGCCGATCAAAGGTGTGAATCCGGAAACTGGCGAAGATACAGAGCGTCCGTCCAGCGACGAAGAGCCGTTCGCTGCACTTGCATTCAAAATCGCTACTGACCCGTTTGTTGGTAAACTGTGCTTCTTCCGTGTGTATTCCGGTACACTCAATGCAGGCAGCCCGGTGTTAAACTCCACAAAAGACAAGCAGGAGCGTATTGGCCGTATTTTGATGATGCACGCAAACTCGAGAACCGATATTGAGACCGTTTATGCGGGCGATATCGCAGCAGCAGTTGGTTTGAAAGTCACCACAACCGGTGATACTCTCTGTGATGCGAAACATCCGGTTATCCTCGAGTCCATGGTCTTCCCGGAGCCGGTTATCAACCTGGCAATCGAGCCGAAGACCAAAGCAGGCCAGGAGAAAATGGCGATTGGCCTTGCAAAACTGGCGGAAGAAGATCCGACCTTTAAAACTTACACCGACGAAGAAACCGGCCAGACCATCATCGGTGGTATGGGTGAGCTCCACTTGGAGATCATCGTTGACCGTTTGCTCCGTGAATTCAAAGTAGAGGCAAACGTTGGTGCTCCGCAGGTTTCCTATAAAGAAACCATCCGCAAACAGGCAACCGTTGACCACAAATACGCTCGTCAGTCGGGTGGTAAAGGTCAGTACGGCCATGTTAAAATCATTGTCGAGCCGAACGAATCCGGCAAAGGCTATGAGTTTATCAACAAAGTCGTCGGCGGCGCAATCCCGAAAGAGTATATCCCGGCAGTTGATGCTGGTATCCAGGGCGCAATGCAGGCAGGCGTTTTGGCTGGCTATCAGGTTGTTGACGTAAAAGTCACGCTGTTCGACGGTTCTTACCATGAGGTCGACTCCTCTGAGATGGCATTTAAGATTGCTGGTTCCATGGCTTTCAAAGAAGCTATGCGTAAAGCAGATCCGGTCATCCTCGAGCCGATCATGAAAGTTGTCGTTACCGTTCCGGAAGAATACATGGGCGATATCATCGGCGATATCAACTCTCGCCGTGGTCAGATCCAGGGTATGGAATCCCGTCCGGGTGCACAGCAGATCACCGCATTTGTTCCGCTGTCCGAGATGTTTGGTTATTCCAACGCACTTCGTTCCAAATCCCAGGGACGCGGCCAGTATTCTATGGAACCGAGCCACTATATTGAGCTTCCGAAGAGCATTTCGGACAAACTCATCAGTGAGCGTGCAAAAAAAGATTAAATTCAAGAAAACCGCTTGAATTTTAGCAGAAACGTGGTAAAATAGATAGCGTATCGTGTTGTGTATTTTACCCACACATAAAAGGAGGAAAATTCAAATGGCAAAGGCAAAATTTGAACGCAACAAGCCGCACGTCAATATTGGTACCATTGGCCACGTTGACCACGGCAAAACCACTCTGACCGCTGCAATCACTAAAGTTCTCGGTCTCGAAGGCGAAGCTGAGTTCGTTGATTATGCAAACATCGATAAAGCTCCGGAGGAGCGCGAGCGCGGTATCACAATTAACACCGCACACGTTGAGTATCAGACTGCAAACCGTCACTATGCACACGTTGACTGCCCCGGCCATGCTGACTACGTTAAAAACATGATCACCGGTGCTGCTCAGATGGACGGCGCTATCCTCGTTGTTTCCGCAGCTGACGGCCCGATGCCGCAGACTCGTGAGCACATCCTTCTGTCCCGTCAGGTTGGCGTTCCGTACATTGTTGTATTCATGAACAAAGCTGACCAGGTTGACGACGAAGAGCTTCTGGACCTCGTCGAGATGGAAATCCGTGAGCTCCTCAACGAGTATGAGTTCCCGGGCGACGACACCCCGATCATTCGTGGTTCTGCTCTGAAAGTTCTTGAGTCCACTTCTACAGATCCGAACGCTCCGGAATATGCTTGCATCCATGAGCTTATGGACGCAGTTGACAGCTTCATTCCGACTCCGGATCGTAAAGCTGACCTGCCGTTCCTGATGCCGGTCGAGGACGTTATGACCATCTCTGGCCGTGGTACTGTTGCTACAGGCCGTGTTGAGAGAGGTAAACTGAACACCGGTGACGAGGTTGAGCTGATTGGTTTGACCGAAGAGAGAAGAAAAGTTGTCGTTACATCCATGGAGATGTTCCGCAAAACTCTTGATTACGCTGAGGCTGGCGATAACGTTGGCGCACTGCTCCGTGGCGTTCAGAGAAACGAGATCGAGCGTGGCCAGGTTCTTGCTAAACCGGGCTCCATTCACCCGATGACTGAGTTTGTTGGCCAGGTTTACGTCCTGAAAAAAGAAGAGGGCGGCCGTCATACTCCGTTCTTCAACAACTACAGACCGCAGTTCTATTTCAGAACAACCGACGTTACTGGCACCATCGAGCTCCAGGGCGGCGCTGAAATGGCTATGCCGGGCGATAACATCGAGATCAAAGTTAAATTGATCACTCCGATCGCTATCGAAGAAGGCCTGCGTTTCGCTATCCGTGAGGGTGGCCGTACAGTTGGTTCGGGCGTCGTTGTTAAAGCAATCGGCTAATTGAACTGATTTTACCAATTAAAAACGGACAAGCTTTGCTTGTCCGTTTTTTTATTTGTATGTTTAAGGGAGAACGTACAAAATTCATTTTAATATGTACAGCGTCTATAGATTTTTTCTGAAAAATAACTCAGTTGGTTGATCCATAGGGGTATCATAAAAGAATAATGCACCACAGTCAATATAACCGCATTTTCGATATAGGAACTGTGCACGCTCATCAGCTTGAGTAGAAACCAGTACCATTTGATAGCCTTGCCGCTTCATATCTGCTTCCCAAAATGAGAGTGCTTGCGAAGCGAATCCTTTGTTACGGTGTGATTCTTTCACAAAAATAAGATTTAAAAAGGGTAAGTGATCCCACAGGAAAGAATAGTGCAGTATTCCGATACGTTCTTTATTCTCCCACATCACATAGCCGGATTTTGTCTGTACCCGATTTTTATAGGAAAGTTCCGTCATTTGACGGTCAATAGATAACACAAAATGTTCATCGTCCATTTCCATATATTTTATAGTCATGTGTCGTTCTCCTATCTCTAAGTCAAAGAAACTTAGTGGGATACGTTCGCAAAAGCGGCACCGATAAACTTTGCAAGCTCCTGTGGAGAAACAGAGCAATTCACGCCGACTTTTCCGCCGCTTACAAAAAAGAGTGGAAGTGACTCTGCGGAAGCGTCGATAAAGGTACGAAATTGTTTTTTCATTCCAACCGGAGAACATCCGCCATGCACATACCCGGTCAATGACAAAAGTTTTGCCTGTGGAATCATTTCCACCCATTTGACACCAGCTGTACGGGCTGCTGCCTTTAGATCCAGCGTCAAAGCAGCAGGAATGACAAAGACGAAATGTTCGTGTGTATCCGATACCGTCACCAGTGTTTTGTAGACGATGTCAGGTGTAACGCCGAGCTTTTCTGCAACACTTACCGCGTCGGTTTTTCCATCCGAAACGCTATATTCATATGGAGTAAAAGAGATTTTCGCCTGCTCCATCAGACGAAATGTATTTGTTTTTTTCATATTTAATATCCAAGTACCTCATCAATTAAAATCACATGCATCCGATTTTTGTCACGCTGCATCCCAAAAAAGGTATAAGAACAGCAAATTCTTTCTGGATGCAGGCAGTCACAGCAATGTCCGGTTTTGGTGCACGGTGTATCGCGGTGGAGCCGTTTCGCGTTTTGGGGAGCGGCAATCTGACGAACCCGTTCCACTGCATCCTCTCGATCGGTCACCAATTTATTTGTACCGGCAATCACAAGCACTTTTTTCGGCCCGAAAATCATGGCAGCAACACGATTGCCGTTGCCGTCGACATTATACAGATAACCATCTTCGGTCAGTGCATTCACAGAAGCGAGATAGACATCGGCAAAAAAGGAACGGCGTAATAGATCGTCGATTTCTTCCTGTGAGAGTCCCGGTTTGCCGCGGTCCAACAATGCGATACGACCATTTTCGTTCCATTCACGCAGGATATCAAGAGCGCCGCTTTCCACGAGCGTCATAGAGCCGCCAAAAGCAACCACGCTGCCCGGTGCAATTTCTTTTTCCAATACAGCGCGAATCTCCGAAGAGGAGTTAAGCGTTGTCAGACGAATCTGATGACGGCCAAGCGCAGCCGATAAACGGTTTAAACTTTCTTTCTCCATGATAAAAACCTCCTTTTTTGTATTGTAGCACGCTTTTATGAAAAAGAAAAGACAGCATGAACGACACACCTGGTGCATATAGATGAAACAGCTGTATCTGCGGCAAGGAGGGAATGAATGGATGAAGTGGATGCGTCTTTTGGATCAGGAATTTCTGCCGAGTGAAAAGACACAGAAGCCTTTTTTAAAATCAAAAAGAGAAACGGAGCAGCAAAGGCCGGCAAGTGAAACAGTTGCTGAGCAAGAAGAAAAATCGCGTGGCCTCAGTGAAGAAGAAGCTATGCAAAAAAGAAAGCAGGATGGCGAAAACATACTGGTAGGAAAGCGGAAAAAGCGGACAATCACGCTGTTTTTTGAACAGTATAAAGACATTATGACGATGATTCTGCTTGTTTGTACAGCAGTCAGCCTGTTTATGGGGGAATATGTAGAGGCAATAACGATTGCAGTCATTGTCTTAATGAACGGAATCCTGGGCTTTTTGCAAGAGAGGAAAACAGAACGAACATTGGAATCGTTGCAGGCAATGGCCGCGCCGCTTGCAAATGTATTCCGTGATGGGGTCTTGTGCCGTAAGCCGGCGGCAGAATTGGTGGCAGGCGATCTTGTCTTGCTTAAAGCAGGTGATCGTATTCCGGCAGATGGAAAGCTGCTTTCGTCCGTGGCACTTCGGTGTGATGAATCAATGCTGACCGGAGAATCGGTGGCAGTCAAAAAGAATGAAGAAGATCCGTATGTCTTTATGGGCTGCACCGTGGTCAGCGGGCATGGTGAATTCCTTGTGGAACAAACGGGAATGCGTACAAAAATGGGACAAATTGCAGGGATGCTCAACCAGATTGCGGAAGAACCCACACCTTTGCAAAAACATTTAGCGGGCCTTTCCAAATATATTGCGGCAGGTTGTCTTTTCATTTGCGCGATTGTGAGTATTACCGGCGTGCTGCGTGGAGAAGATCTTTTCTCTATGCTGATTACCGGTGTTAGCCTTGCAGTTGCGGCAGTACCGGAAGGACTTTGTGCGGTTGTGACCATTTCGCTGGCACTGGCAGTGAGTCGGATGGTCAAACAAAATGCGTTGGTACGAAAGCTTCACGCGGTAGAAACACTCGGATGTGCAACGGTTATTTGTTCGGATAAAACGGGAACGATCACTAAAAATCAAATGACCGTTCGCGCGTTTTCCACAATGCAGACCGAAGAATGTGAAAAACCCGATCGCCGCGATATGGCAATCGAGAAAATGCTTGTCTGTTTTCGTGTGTGCACAGCCATTGAGGAAGATGCGCCTGACCATGGTTCTGCAACAGAACAGGCGCTTTATCGGTGTGCGATCGCAGAGCTTTCTAAAAAACCGCAGCTTACAAAAGTCTCAGAAATTCCATTTGACAGTACGAGAAAGCGAATGTCAGTACTCATGAAAACAGATACCGGTGGCTATGAGTTATATGCAAAAGGTGCACCTGACATTTTGCTTTCGCGCTGCACGGCGGTGCAAGTAGGTGACCGCGTCATACCGCTTGGCGCCGTCGAACGTGCATATCTTGCAAAACGGAATGCGGCACTTGCTGATCAGGCAATGCGTGTGATCGGTGCGGCATATCGAACCGCAGAGAGCGCAGCAGATACCAATGAGGAATCATTGATTTTTTTGGGATTTGCCGGATTAACCGATCCGCCGCGTGAGGGCGTAAAGCAAGCGGTATTACGCGGCCGTCAGGCGGGAATTAAAACCGTTATGATTACAGGCGATCACAGGAATACCGCCGCGGCGATCGCGAAGCAAACAGGTATTTTAAAAGACGGCGAACGGGTTATCACCGGAAGCGAGATCGATCGAATGGATGAACAAACACTTTGTAATACTGTGATGCAGACTTCCGTATTTGCACGGGTATCGCCGGAGCATAAATTACGAATTGTAAAAGCGTTTAAAAAACGCGGACAGATTACCGCGATGACCGGTGACGGTGTCAATGACGCGCCGGCGGTTAAAGAAGCGGATATCGGTGTTTCTATGGGAAAAACAGGAACAGATGTAACCAAAGAAGCGGCCGACATGATTCTGTTAGACGATGATTTTTCCACGTTAATGAGTGCGGTTGCCGAGGGACGCAGTATTTATGCAAATATCCGAAAATTCATTCGATATCTGCTTTCGTGTAATATTGGCGAAGTGCTTACCATGTTTTTAGGCATGCTGTTTTCCATGCCGGTGATTTTGCTTCCGATTCAAATTTTACTGGTGAATCTCGTGACAGACGGACTTCCTGCGATTGCGTTGGGACTCGAACCATTTGATCCGCGTGTGATGAAAAAGCCGCCGCGTAAACCGGATGAGCACATTTTTTCCAATGGACTTGGGTTTCGGATTATGATGTCCGGTATATTGATTGGACTGACAACACTCGGCTCATTCCTATGTGTTTATCGGATGACAGGCGATGTCACGCATGCACGTACAGCAGCACTGTTCGCACTTATTTTTGCGCAGCTGATTCATGTGTTTGAATGTAAGACGGAAGAAGGATCGATTTTTTCTGTTTCGTTTTTCAACAATAAAAAACTTCTTGCTGCGGCACTTGTTTCAACCACTGTGCTGATTTTAGTGCTGTATGTTCCGTGGCTGCAAATGATTTTTTCTACGGTACCGCTCACATGGAAAGAACTGCTTTGGCCGGTGTTATTCTGTTTCGCAGCACCATTATTACGAGCGGTGATTCACCACTAACAATAAAGATGCTTATTTTTCGGTTGCCAGCGCCTCAGTGAGAGATGAAAGAAAAGCTTGCATTGAATCTGGTTTGTATTGATAGTAAATACGCGTTCCGATTTTTTCAATGGAAACAAAATTAGCGCCGATCAATAAATTCATGTGGTGAGAGATCGTGGCGGGGGAGAGATCGAGCATGGCGCACAAATCCTGACCGCATAAAGGCCCTTTTGCGAGTGTCAACAGAATTTGAAAACGGTTTTTGTCATCGATGGCTTTGAGCGGGTCTGCAAACGCATCGAAATCTGCGGAATGCGCCGCTTTTAAGTCGATGATCAGGTCGACATAGATGCCGAGAAAAAAGTCGTTTGTAAAATTTGAGAAAAAAGACAGACTGTGAAATTCGCCGATCATCGGACGCACGATGAGTTCGTCAAAATCGGCGGTGAAATGGTAGTGCACCGAGAGCATCTCGGCAGGACGGTCGCCGAGCTTTTCTTTCATGCGGGAAAATGCGTTTTGAATTGCGGCGTCAATAAAGCTGCGGTGATGTTCATAGACGTTTGATGCCGCTTCAAGCACCGGGCGGAGCTCCTTAGCGTAATCAAAAAAGTGCTGATATAATAAAAACGTTCGCCAGCGCAGCCGGTCGGAATAGGGAGAAGCGGGGGATTCGAGCGCGGCGAACAGCGCTTCTTTTGTAGGAAACCGTTCGGGGTCTTCGCTCGGCAGACAGGCGGAAGAAAGGTAGAGACGCGTTTCTTCGCGGTCAGTGCACTGGTCCGGGAAGCTGAAATAGTAAGAAATGGCGGTGGCAGGCGACTGCCGGCAGCTTTGCTTGTCGTCGAGGCGGAAAAAGAAGTCCATGCGGTCGTCATCAAGAAACGAAATGGACTCCATGACGTCACGCTCGAGCGCACGAAGTGGTTCTGTATAGGATGCAAATGCAGATTCGGGTAGTTGATGCTTTTTGGCAAACTCCCCAAAATACGTGTCGACGGACTCTTCGCCGCCGTCAAACTGTGCGTTGTAGACACGGGTGATAAGCGCTGCCGCGTCAAACAGCGGCAAAAAAGCAGGGTCAAATCGAATATTCATGAACTCAATCCTTTCATTACTTGATTGCAGAAAAACCTTTCATCCGGTGCATAAAGAGTGAAAAGAGCAAAAACAATACGCTGCACAGGAAGAAAATGACCGGAATCGGCAGAAACAGTACCAATGCCGAACAGATTAAAGTGATAAACGGTGAGATACACATCAACAGTGCATTGCTGATGCCGCTGATACGTGCCATGTAGTCTTTAGGGACGGTTTCCATAAAAATGCTGCTGAAGAGCACACTTAATACACCGACACAAACACCTGACCAGCCGAATGCCAGAATTGTCATGATTGCGGGCCAAAGTGCGGTGGTGTACGGCGCAAATGTCAGCAGAAGATAGACAGGAAACAGAAGCAGAAACGACCAAAACAGCACTGTGCGCCGCGCAAACGTTTTGAGCAGAAACGGTACAAGGAACGAACCGAGCGCCATGCAGGCGGACATCGAGATGCTTAAAATCGAGAGCATATTGGCGTCCATGTGCAGATAATCGCCGATATAAGCCGCCTGAAAGGCACCGATCGGTGCAAAGATGCCGTTGAGCATCGCGCCGATCAACAGAATAAACGGCAGGACCGTGTTTGCACGGATAAGCCGAAATCCGTCTTTGAAATCGGAAAGATAACCTGAAATGGACCATTTGTTTGATGCTTGCTTTGAAAAATCATACCGAATCCATGCGGTCATGACTGCACAGAACAAAAACGTTCCTGCGTCAATGAACAGTGCAGTATGGCTTCCGAAGAATCCGATGATTGTGCCGGCAATCGCTGTGCCTAAAAGCTCAAGCGTTTTGCTGACACCGCCACTTAAGGAAGCACCGGTTGTGTATAATTCAGCTGGCAGGAGTTTTGGCGTGAGCGCATTTGCGGCAGGCATTTCGAATGATTCGACGGTGGAGTTTACAATGATAAACAAAAACAAAAGCGGCGCTGTGAGCAGGTCAAAGAAAAACAAAACGGCACAGCCTGCGACTGTCGCACCGCGGATCAGATTACAGACAGCGCTCACACGCACCTGATTCATCCGTTCTGTCAGCACGCCGGCAATCGGTTGGAGCAGAATGCTCGGCAGATAATTGATTGCGACGGAAAGTGCAAGCAATGAGGGATTGTGCGTGACTTCATACACAATCCACGAAAGCGCGATGGCGTCGAGCGAATCGCCAAACCGGCTGACACATGAACCAATGAGCAGTTTTAAGTACTGTGGGTGCGAGAGAAGCGGTCGGTAAACAGATAGTTTTGACATACGTTGAATCATCTCTTTCTATGATTATCTAAATACAAGATATCATATTGTTCGATTCCTGTCAACAATTATATTTCGACTTTTATAAAAATACCCCGTCCGAATTGAACCGCCCCAGATTGTGCAGACAGCACAAAAAGAGCCCCCTGTGCGGGAATATTAGGTTTTAGCAGGAGTGGCGCAGCGTCAGCGGCGCCACTCCTGTTTTGCTTTGGATACGCTCGTGATT
>CALXAM010000083.1 GCA_944386285.1 uncultured Clostridia bacterium
GCTGCTGCAAAATCGGTTTTGCTGCTCTCTAAATATTTCGAGAGATCAATTGCTTCTGCCTGTGCAATCAATGCTGCCAGTGCATCTTTGTCAACTTTCAGCTTCAGTCCATCAATTGCAGCTTTCAGTCCATTGTATGCTTCATCAATTTCTGCCTGCAATGCGTTCTCGTTATCAACAACCGGTTTTGCTGCTTCCATTGCTGCACGAAGTGCTTCTACTGTCTTCTCAGTGTAGCATTCAAGATCGAGTGCTTCTGCGAAATCATAGAGCTCTTTTAATTTTTCCGGTGAGCCTACAAACGACAGCATCCAAGTCTTCGCAAGCAATTCATCATATGCTGCATTGATTTCAGCCTGTGTTGCATCAATATTGCCTGCAACTTCTTTTGCGTCTGCAAGCGCTGTCTCAAACGCTTCTTTCACTGCCGGTACGACATCTTCATACTCAGCATTTTCTTTTTGTGCTTCTGCGTAAGTGATCAATGCATTGAGGTTTGCATTGTCACCACGCTCCGCAAGCGCTGCTGCCGTACGCTCAAGCTCTGCTTTCGCTGCGTCAACCTCAGCCTGTGTTGCGTTCTCGTCTTCAAGCAATTCTGCTGCTTTGTCAAGCGCTGCTTTGAATGCTGCCCATGTATCAGAAGTATACTCATCTTCTACAAAATCTTTATACTCATTATACACTTCAGAAAGTTCTGTTTTCTCTGCTGCTTTCTCAAGTGCTGCGACAGCTTCTTCAAGTGCTGCTTTTGCAGTATCAACCTGATCCTGATTTGCATCTTCTGCAGCGAGTACTTCTGCTGCTTTGTCAAGTGCTGCTTTAAATGCTGCCCATGTCTCCGGCGTATATTCACTCTCGACAAGATCTTTATTGGCATCATATACTGCCTGCAAGCCTGCTTTGTCCACTTCCGGTGCTTCCGGTGCATCTGCCGGAATACCTTTCATGCTCCATTCGTAAATACGGGTGGATGGCCACTGTACACTGGTGTCGCCTTTTGTGACATTCAAACGGAAGTAACGACCGATTACAGATTCCGTAAACTCGTAATGTGTACGAGTTTCCTGATTGCTCACATACGCTTTGACTGTTGTCCAGTTTGCATCATTGGTCAGGAAATCTTCGTCTGCCAGTTGTTCCGCTGTCGGATTTGCTACGTTCAGGATCTGAAGTTCAAAATCACGGGTATTACGGCCGGGGCCATCGCTCATCGAAACGCCTGCATGTGACATGTTCCATTCGGTCAAAGCGTAATATGCGCCTACGTCGATTACCATCTGTGCCTGTACAGCGTTGCCGCCCGGGCACCATTTGGTGGTTTCATCGTTATCAAATGCAAATTCTGGATCTTCTTTCGAATTGTGATCGCTTTCCTCTGTTGCATACAAAATGGTCGGATTCTCTGTAATCACAACCGGTGTGGTCACTTCGCCTCCATCACCAACAACAACTGTCAGTGTCGCTGCGACTTCGTCATCCTCAGTTTTATAAGCTGCAGTATATGTTGCATCAAACGAAAGATCAATCACACTGCCATCAACCGGGTTACGGTTCTGATCCATAATGGAAACAGTAAAGATTTCTTCTGGTTTTACAGAAACATCAACGTCATCTGCGATGAATTTAACACCATTGATGAGTTGTGTATCCAGTGTCTCATACATTGTTCCACGAATGGTTGCGCATTTTTCAGCATAAGTCATCATGTCGAGTGTCTCGCCTTCTGCCACTCCTTTGACAATCGGCTCTGTAATCGCACGAACTGCTGAATATGCAACCGGACGCTGATCTGCAAATTTTACCGGTTCTGTAGTCGATGTACCGCCATAAACTGCAGTTTCTTTCATTGCCGGCCAATCTAAATAGCCGTTCGGATGCGGCTGCCATTCAGTTACAGTAATTTTTACATACTGTGCACTGACAGCTTTAGAAAGTTCCACGCGTGTTTCTTTGATCTCATTTTTTTCTGTGCCCGGAATGACATCCAGTACACCAACTTCTGTGTAAGTACCATCAGCTGTATCGCACACGGAAAGTGTTGCTTTTTTCACACCAAATGGACGCGGCGGAGTATCACTGTTCATTTGTGCCCAAATGCTGAACGCGGTGATTTCTTTTACCGCACCAAGATCCAATGTGATCGAAGCAGGTTGATCTCGTTTATTCGTTGCAGTTTCTGCTGCATTGGTATCTGTATTTGGGTCGCCGTCAAAGAATTTCTCCGGAGAAGCAACATTATCGGATGTTACCAATGTTGCACCCAGTACAAGGTTTTCTTCGCCTGCTTTTGTTTCTGTAACATCTGCGGTTGCTTCCAAAGCTGCATCCAGGAATGCGCGCTCCGGTGTACCTTCACTGAGGTCAAGTTTGTTGTTGGAAATATCAACGGAAACGAGGTTCGGATATTCGCCTTCACCCTCAAATTTCTCAAGGCCTAAACCTGCCACATCAACTGTAACAAGGCCGGTGCAGCCTTTGACATTGATTTCTTTGAGTGCCGCGCACGCGTCAAGTCCCGAAAGTTCTGTGAGAGATGAGCAGTTTTCGAGATTAAGACCCGTCATGCCCGTCAGACGCTCAATACCGGTCAGATCCGCAACATCCGTGTTGGAAAGATCAAGTGTGCCTGTGAATTCGGACAGCGAGGACAGTGTCACACCGACCTGCGCTTTCACTGCGCTGAGCAGTGCCGGATCCGGGAAGTGCGTTGAAGAAATCAGATCCGTCGGATCGACAACGACGCCGTTTTCAAGCTGAAGTACTGTCGGTTCGGATTTATTGCCTGCAAAATCTTCTGTTACAACGCTCAGAATGCCTGTTGCATTCGACGGAATCGAGAAAGTCATCGATCTGCCGCTGGAAGCACCGCGTTTAAAGCTTGCTTTCTGCTGACCGTCAAATGTTGCAGTCATCTTATACCAGTCGACCGAATCCGGATCAACCAAGCGTACGCTTGTTCCGCTTATACGGATATCTTCTTCCGCAATTGGTTCGGAATAGCTGTCGTTCGACCAGCCGCGATAGCAAATTGCATCACCTTTCACGCCGTCTTTGACTGCGTAAATCTTCAGGTCATATTCATATCCTTCTCTTATCGGCAACGAAATCACTGCACTTGTTGCAGTTCCTTCTGCGGTGGAAGTATATACCTGATTATTCGGATCATCGGAAGCGATATTACGAAGTGTTACTTCGAACTCATAGCTGTCCGGTGCACCTGTCTTCGGTGCATCAAAGGAAACTTCCAGTTTGCCCGGATTTGCTGCACGAACAAGCAGACCGCTTGCGGTTTCTGCTTCTTCGACAGTGATATTGCTTACTTTGTCTTCATACGAATAGGTTACGTTTGCCGGATCACTCTCTGTGCCGTCTTTGCCGACTGCGCAAAGTTCCAGATTAACAACTTTTGCTTCGTCAAACATCGATTTTACATACAGGATGCTGTCATAGGTACCGCCAAGATATACACGGCGGCCGTCAGACAATGTACCGTAGAGGTTATACTGCACAACGTTGCCATAGTTGTTTTCCGGCAGATCCCAGCTTACGATCATCTGACCGTCAGCATATGCATAATCTACTGTAAAGCCTGTCGGTGTTGCCGGTTTGTAGGTGCTGTCAGATACTTTCAGTCCGCCTACGTTCATCTGATAATTATCAGCTGTACCTTCAAATTCCAAGGTAATCGCTGCAATCTGTCTGCCTGCATATGCAGAGAGATCGATCTGCGAAGTGGTCCATTCGCCTTTTGTCTGCGAATTTTCGATATCAAGTTTCACAGTCTCTTCCGGTTTATCTTTAAAGATCAAGCCGAGTTTCATCTGTGCATCGTCATCCGATGTCTTTTTGAAGGTTACGTCTACTTTAGTATTCTCATTGACATCCAAATCTGTTTTATACAGATGGAGAGAATCTGTACCAGTCAGGTTACCATAAACAACGAGCGAGCTGCCGCCGTCATATGCACCGACCTGTGTATATGCACTTTCCATCGGAGTGCCGTTTTTGTCGTTGTTGACAAGTTTTGCGCCGTAGTCAAAATCAGCAGAGAGTTTTGTATCATCCGAACTCTCAACCCACCACTGCCATGACGGAAGAATATCCTGGATATTGATGTTGGTCCATTCTTTATCTGCGCTGACTTCACCGTTTTTAAAGTACTGGACACCGTGGCCGGTATTGAAGTTTGTATAGAATGCTGTACCATCAATAACGGAACGTTCGCTGATGAAATCAGCTACGCCAACCCAGCCGCTTGCATTGCTGACGCCTACATCATCACGGCTGTATCCCGATTTGAGTCCAGTATCGGTCGGGTCACACATAACGCCGGAGAAGAACATCCGCTCGCGTTCCGCAACCATCCACTGATACGGTGTCTGCTGCATAACCGGCAAACCTTTATTGTTCATGTTTGCAGGAATTTCATCAACACCGCGCTGATACCAGTCACTCGGCGTGAACAGTGCAACGCTTGCACGCGGGTTGCCCGTTTCGTCATACAGATTTGCTATGTCCCTTGCACTGGAGTGGCCACCCGAGAATTTATTCTGGTTGCACTCCGCGCCAAAGAACAGATTTTTGAAAGGATCGGCACCGATCTGATTTGCATAGCTGATTGCGGAATCAACGGTGCTTTTTCCCCAGCCGTAGTTGATAAACACGGAATTGTTGATCTGACCGTGCGTATCATCCTTGAGCCATGCAGCTTTTGCACTGTTGAAGCTGCTGTTTGTATCGTACCACTGTGTGTACAAACCGGCTGCCGTAAGTTTTGCCATGAACGGTTTGAAGTCTTCCATGTAACCTTCTTCCTGGTTTAAGAAGTAACCGTCATAGCCAAAATATTCAGCCATCTGGATCAATTTATCTGCGATTGAAAATTCGCCGTTTTCATCTTTTTCAATTAAATCCGCACAAGTCTGGCCCGGACGGAACGCCGGATCAAAGTAAATGCAGGCGATGGACATAACGCCGTTTTTGTGCGCGGCGTTTGTGTAAGCCGGGTTCGGGATATTAACGATACCGAACTCAAAACCTCTGTTTCTCCAGTCACTTGTTACCGGATCATATAAAGAATCTGGTGTATATGCGGTTGCAGCACCGTGCCACGGTGAAAAATAATCCGTATACTGCCAGAAATTCAGTACATGCTCACCGAATGTGTCGGTATACATGGTACTGCCAAAAAAGCTGTTGCCATAGTCGCCCTGCATCAGCATAATTTCAGCATCTGAATTCAAATATGGTTTTGCCTGTGTTGCCTTAAACGGCTCATTGCGTTCCTGCAACGGAATTTCCGCGCGCATGAACTCAGCATACGGATCGGTTTCCGGGCTCCAGTTTTCCACGTCTTTCACGCGATAACCAGAAAAGGTCGGTTCCGCTGAAGCCGTTGGATTTGGCCACGAATCCCCCGCAAGCACATTGATCGCAGTGCCTACATAGGTTGATGCAGTAATAACTGCAGCCAAAATGCCCGCACCGACGCGTTTCATTCTGCTTGTCTTCACATTCATTTCTCCTTCCGTTTCATGTTATGGTACAACATACTTCTTAAAAGTTGTTCAACTTATATAAAGGCGTTGTACATTTAGACATGAATTTGTATTTTTATTATACCGCTTAAGATTCTTTTTGAACAAGCGGTTAAACTATAGTTTTTATATTTGAAATATATAGTTTTTTACCTACACACAACTTTATATTTAATTATGCAAATACAATTCGTTGTTATGTCACTTTTTGCAGGATCCTTCTGCGAGCAAACTTTCACAGAGTCCGGATTGAAATTCTCTGTGCAGCGTAGATGTCATTATACCAAAACTTTCAAATACAAACTGCGAAAATCAAAACAAAGTAATATGACCGTCCCAACGAGTTTTATAAACCTGTCTATATCTTTTCGCTTAAGAGCTAACTTACACTGTAATACTGCAAGTAATCTGCATTTATATGTAGACTGAAACGCACACGTATTGCCGCTATATATTGTAGCAAGTTTTCTTTTTTTTCGCATATGATGTACAAACACATCCAATCTGAGGAGGGTATTCATGAATTATACTGGGGAATATCGTGAAATCGCATTGGCACATCATATGATCGAAACCGGCGACACTGTTCGAGGTACTGCCAAACATTTTGGGATCAGCAAAAGCACTGTACATAAAGATGTAACAGAAAGGCTTCAGCGAACAAATCATGCGCTCTATTTACAAGTACAAAAGGTATTGGAAAAGAACAAACAGGAACGTCATATCCGAGGCGGAATCGCCACAAGACAAAAATTTTTAAATGCTAAAAAGGAAGCATCTGATCAAGCAAAAGACAGAGAAAAAATTTTTTAAATTTTTTAACCCACAACCCCGTTTTTTAAAAACCTCCTTCGTATTCTATAGGCGTAAACCAAAAGAAATACAAAGGAGGTTTTTCTTATGACAACAACAAAAAAATACACCATTACAGCTTTGGCAATTCTGCTCGTTTCTGTTTTCCTTTTAGCGGGATGCCACGCGAATACCCCGGCACAAACAGGAGAGATCGTATCACTGGGATCAGACAGCGGCAAATTGGTTCTCAGTGTAAATCCGGAAATCGCTATTTCTTACGATCAGAATGGTGATGTCACATCTTTGACCGGAATCAATGATGATGGCAAAGAAATTGTTTCCGCTTTCGGTCAAGCCGATGGAACACCTTGTGAAACCGTTACTTCTGATCTTGTTCGCGCAATCTATGAAGCAGGATATTTTGACGAAGATGTAGACGGAAATGACAAAAACATTGTCGTTCAGCTGATTCGCGGTTCTATCGTTCCGCGTGAATCCTTCTTAGAAGACATTAAAACATCTGTCGTTGACACAACAAAAACATTTTCCCTTAACGCAAGCGTGATTGACATTGGCGATGATGATTACGATGAATCGTATACGACCAATGAACGTCAGTCTCCTTATATTTCAAAAGAAAAAGCAATGCAAATTGCTGCAGCACAAGCTGGTGTCCCATTTGATAAAGCCTTGTTCTCTGATCGTGAATTTGATTTTGACAATGGTACTGCTATCTATGAGCTCGAATTTTTCTACCAAGACACCGAATACCAGTATGATATTGATGCGGTAAACGGCACAGTTCTTTCGTATGAACATGAAAAAATATCCGGCAATACACAGCAGGCAACGCAAAACACTTCATACATTGGTACAGAAAAAGCCAAATCCATTGCACTTTCCAATGCAGGTATTTCTGCTGCCGACGCCACTTTTACAAAAACTGAGTTTGACTTTGATGATCATACCCCAGTATATGAAATAGATTTCTATGCGAACGGTATGGAGTACGAATATGAAATCAATGCAACTACAGGCGCTGTCATCAAGTCGGAACGCGATTATGACGATGATCACCGCACTACCAATACGTCCTCGTCCTCATCTTCACAAAGTAACTCTTATATCAGTGCAGAAAAAGCAAAATCTGCCGCACTTTCACATGCCGGTGTAAGCGCTTCCAATGCAACATTTAAAAAAGTAGAGCTTGATCATGACGACAGGATTGCACATTACGAAATTGAATTTTACGCAAACGGTATGGAATACGAATATGAAATCAATGCTGCGACAGGCGCTATCATCAAATCAGAACGCGACTATGATGATTAAATCCTTGTTTCACATGCACGACGATCTATACAATCAAAACCACTAGTTTACTAGTGGTTTGCTCAGACCCCAGAGGGGTCAGTACTTGCTGACCCCTAAAGGGGTACTGAAAAATATCATCGCATCGCTCGCCCCGCAACTGGTAAACCAGTCATACGTGTCTTTTTAAGGCTTACAGTGGTTTCTAACCTTTTGTATATTT
>CALXAM010000084.1 GCA_944386285.1 uncultured Clostridia bacterium
CTTAAGGGGTGGCCTGAGAAAGTAATGCAGGTGGCAGACCTTTTCAGGCCCCCTTTAGGGGGATTGTCTGTAAAATGCCCTTCTAGGGCTAATCAAGCCTCCGGCTTAGCCGGAGGTTTTGACTTTACATTCGTATTAAGAAAGCCCGGTAAGCTTTGTGACAAGCATTCCGACGACACCGCAGCCTACCATCACATAAATGGGATTTACTTTCCATTTCCGCAGGACAAAGAACGCGATGAGGAAGAGGGCGATTCCCACAAACCGTACGTCAGCCAGTGATGTGGGAAGTACACCGTCTGCAAAGGAAGCAGTCAGCAGAATGGAAAGTCCCGCAGAAGCAATCATCGCGACAACAGCCGGACGAAGGCCGGACAGAACACCACGTACGACAGTGAGATTTTGATATTTGAAATAGAAATGTGCCAGCAGTAAAACGATGATACAGGAGGGAAGCACACAGCCGAGTGTTGCAACCAGTGCACCGCCGATTCCCGCAATTTTGATACCGACAAACGTTGCAGAGTTGATGGCGACCGGACCGGGCGTCATCTGTGAAATGGTGATGACATCGATAAATTCGTTCATCGACAGCCATCCGTGTAGGTTGACGATCTGATTTTGAATAAGCGGCATTGCAGCATATCCACCGCCGATGCTGAATAATCCGATTTGGAAAAAGCTTAAGAATAATTGCAGATAAATCATTGGACACCACGCTCCTTTTTCCGTTTTTCTTCCACATGGGAAGAAACCGCGCCAATGGCACCGCACAGTAAAATGAGAAGAATGACGTTGACGTTAAAGAAGTAACTTGCGACGAAAACGGCAGCCATAATAAGAATCGGCAGCCACTTCTTTTCTTTTACAATTCCGCTTGCCATTGAGAAGACAACGTCTGCAATGACCGCAGCAACGCCGGACTGCATGCCCTGAAGCAGCGCCGCAATCCAAGTATTGGTGGCAAACGCCTGATAAAACAGCGAAATGATTGACAGGGTAATGAGCGGCGGCAGAACGGTCCCGATAATTGTCACCAGTGTGCCGAGTTTTCCGGCAATCCGATAGCCGATGAGAATCGCGGCGTTGACAGCGATCGGGCCCGGCGAAGACTGTGCGATTGCAGTCAGATCAAGCATTTCCTTTTCTTCAATCCAGTGAAGATCATCGGCAAATTTCTTTTTCATCAGTGGGATGATGACATATCCGCCGCCGAATGTAAATGCGCTTAAATAAAATGTGGATGTAAACAGCTTTAGATAAAGCTTTGCGTCCTTTTTCATTGAACCCCTCCATATAATTTCTGTTTCCAGTATACTCCTTGCATTTTCATAAGTAAAATAGTATTATAATATAATATATATAATATTTTTATTATGAATTGAGGTGCTCATATGACGCTTCGTCACTTGCGGATTTTCTCTGCGGTCTGTGAAGAACATAGCGTGACAAAAGCGGCTGCAAAGCTCTATTTAGCACAGCCTTCCGTGAGTCTTTCCATTCGGGAGATGGAGGAGCACTATGGCGTGAAGCTGTTTGACCGGGTATCACGGCGGCTTGATTTGACAGAAGCCGGAAAGCAATGCTATTCCTATGCGGCGCATATTTTGACGCTTGTGGATGAGATGGAGCAGGGCATTCGGCGGTTTGACAGCCACCGTCTGCACATTGGATGCAGTTTAACGATTGGTACGTGTCTGCTTCCTTCGCTCATTTCTCATTTTAAAAACGAACATCCACAGACAGAAATCTCTGCACAAATAGAAAATTCCGAGCGTATCCTTTCAATGGTAGGCGAGAATACACTTGATTTTGCACTGGTGGAAGCAATTCCGAATGATCCTCAGCTTATTAAAGAAGAATTTTTAAAAGACGCGATGATTCCCGTATGTGCGCCGTCGTACCCGCTCGCCACAGAAAAAGAGGTAACGCCTGAGCGCTTTGCTTCTTTTCCGGTCATCATGCGTGAAAAGGGAAGCGGTACGCGTGAGCTGTTTGACAGTATGATGCTGTTGCATAATATCGTTGTCAATCCGATTTGGGTCAGTACAAACACGCAGGTGATTTTGTCGGCAGTGGCAGCAGGAATCGGTGTTTCGGTTCTGCCGCAGTTACTTGCACAGGACGCGATTGCAAAAGGTGAAATTGTGGAAATTTCCATTCGGGATCTCTCGTTTTTACGCTCATTTTATCTGGTGTATCACAAAAACCGATATCTTTCTTCCACTGCGGAAGCGTTTTTATCACTTTGTCGAAATATACAGTCTGTTGCGTTTTAGGAAACAGACTGATATAATAAAAAAAGCTACTGTTTATAAGGATGTGCGATGATATGAAACAAATTAAGAGTTTTGCAGTCGATCATGACTATATTACAAAAGGAATGTATATTTCACGTATCGACGGTGATGTCGTTACGTATGATGTGCGTATGAAAACGCCGAATGCCGGTGACTATTTATCGGACGGGGCGATGCACACGATTGAGCATTTGTTTGCAACGTATGCGCGCAATACGACGTTTTCCGATCAAATTGTCTATGTGGGACCAATGGGATGCAGAACGGGATTCTATCTGCTCACACGCGATACAATGACGTATGCACAAGCGCTTTCTCTTGTCCGCGACGCTTTTTTGTTTATCCGTGATTTTTCGGGAGAGATTCCGGGCAGCACCAGAAAAGAATGCGGCAATTATCTTGACCATGATTTAGAGGGCGCAAAAGCGGTTGCATCTGATTTTTGCGACGTGCTCGCGACTTGGAATGTGGAGAAGTTTATTTATCCCGATAAAAGCAATGCGTCACATGGCGCGGTATAAAAAAGCATAAAAAAACGGAGGATCAAACGATCCTCCGTTTTTTGCTTTCGCTGATTTTAAAGAATAATACAGATTAAGCCGCTGCATCCTTCGTTGATAATCCGTTCGATCGTTTCCTGGAGTCTGCCGCGTGCCTCTTGGGGCATACGGTAGAGCTTGTTATGTAATCCCTCATTCACCAGTGCGTGAAGCGATTTTCCGAAGATGTTTGATTCCCAGATTTTCTGCGGGTTTTCTTCAAACTCTTTAAGCAGGTACATCACAAGTTCTTCGGACTGCTTTTCGGAACCGACAATCGGGGAAACCTCTGTGGTAATGGATGCTTTCATCAGATGATAGCTCGGCGCGCTCGCCCGAAGCTTTACGCCGTATTTTCCGCCTTGTTTGACGATTTGCGGCTCTTCGAGCGTCAGTTCGTCGATGCCCGGCATGACGATGCCATAACCGGTTGCCTCCACTTCTTCGAGCGCACCGGCAATTTTTTCGTATTTCTTTTTAATCTGTGCCAGTTCAATCATACACGGCATGAGGGCAGCCTCTCCGGGGATAGACAGACCGGTGACTTCACCTAAGATTTGATAGAACAAATCGGGCTTTAAGGAGACAGACAGATAAGCGCTTCCTGTTCCCAGTTCAATTTTATCAATGCGGCACTGCGTAATATGTTCACAGGTACAAACCTGCTCGCCGATCGATCGGATGGTTCCGATGTGCGTAAGCGGAGCCGTTTTTTCACGGATGGTATCAAACACGCTTTTGCGCAGCCAGTGTTCATGATCGAGGGAAACCAGCCAGTAGGGAAGATCGACGCAGATATCACGAATCGGGAACTGGAATAACAGATTTTGCATGATATCCTGAATATCACGCAGGGAGAGGTCTACACAGCTGACCGGCAACACGGGAACACCGTATTTTTTTGACAAAGCGTTTGCTTGTTCCTGTGCCTGTGCGCTGTGCGGATCGATACAGTTATACAGTACAACGAACGGCTTTTTTAAGTCATTTAATTCCTCGATCACACGTTCTTCCGCTTCTTCATATTCTTCACGGGGAAGATCGGTAATGCTGCCGTCTGTTGTGACGACAATGCCGACGGTCGCATGTTCGGAAATGACTTTCTGCGTACCGATTTCCGCCGCCATATTAAACGGAACTTCTTCATCAAACCATGGCGTCATCACCATTCGGGGCGCTTCGTTTTCAAAATAACCGAGTGCGCTCGGAATGATATAACCGACACAGTCAATCATACGTACATTCATTTCTGCCTGATTGTCAAGCTTGATTGTGACTGCTTCTTCCGGAATAAATTTCGGTTCGGTCGTCATAATGGTCTTGCCGGCAGCAGACTGCGGCAGTTCGTCAGTTGCGCGCTCTTTTCGGTATTCGCTTTCGATGTTCGGAATCACGAGCGTTTCCATGAATTTTTTGATAAACGTTGATTTTCCGGTGCGGACCGGTCCGACAATGCCCACATAAATATCGCCGCCGGTTCGTTTTGCGATATCAGCGTATAAATTTCGTTGTTCCATAGTTATGCACCCTCCTGTGAAGAATGAGAAAGAGAAGGAATCATCAGCATACACGGTGCGGCAATCGGATCGGTAATCCCTTCATTTTCCTGTGCGATGAAAGCGGGAGAAGCGCCGTACCGCTTTGCAATCTCCCAAATCCGCTCACCCGTTTTCGCATAATAGAGCCGCAGCGGCGGCTGTGGTTTTTGTACGTTATTTTCATGGATTTCAATTTGTGTAACCGCATGACAAGTGATATCCGCGTAAACAGTGCCGGTAATTAAAAGCTCCGCACAGACTTCCACCTCGGTATCGGAAAGCATTCGATAGGAAACGGATGACGGACAGATAAACGGATGAAGGAACTGCTTTTCCTCTTCACAGGTGACTTGTAATGTGAGTTCACACGGCGTCTTTTTCTCGTACAGCACCGGCATGGATTCACTGTCGCAGGCAAGCAGGGTACAGCTTAACGTTCCGGTGATCACAAACGACGATTCATTCATACGGCAGTCTTCCTCCGTAAAGTGACAGGATAGATCATATACGCCGTTTAGCTCATTTTGCGGAATTTCGATTGTCGTTTTGCATGTATGTGTTTCTTTGATTGTGGAAAGCATTCGTTTGGTGGTCAGCGCAGAAACCTGTGTGTCGGCTTGATATTGTGTAGAAAAGGCGTCGCGCAGCACATGGATTTCCACGTTTTTGTCGGCTTCGCAGGCGGCACAGATGGAAAATTCGGCACTGATCGTGCAGCATTGGCCGGTTTCGTCCTGCTTGCATGAGCAGGTGCAGTCTGTCACATCAAACCGGACCGCTGCACTGTGCTCTTCTGTCACACCGGGAAGGTCAAGCACTTGACTGATCGGGAATTTTGATTCAAGGACTTCAGGGGTTGGCTGTTCGCCGCACGGCATGTAGAGCAGGTGAACGAATAGTTCGCCTTTTGTAATGATCCGGTTTTCAATGATTCGTGACTCCGTCAGAGAAGCAGACGCTTCAATGGAGAGAATTTCATCGACCGGCTGTTTTCCCTGCGGAATGGATAGTTCTTCACGTACACAGAATTCCTGAGAAGAGGAAAGTCTTCTTCCGAGTACAGTCAGCGGCAGTGGATCTGTTTCGACGCCGCAGCCTTTTGCACAGCATAAAACAGGATAATCTTTCGGTGCGGTCACAATGGTTCGGATGGTAACTGCACCGCGGATATCGAGGCGTCGCTGGCTGGTAGCCCGGCAGTTTACATAATCACACCGCACGGTTGCAGTGATATGAGGAGAAGCGGATTCTTTGTTTAATTCAAGCGTCTTATGAAACGGCTGTTTTTGCGTGACCGTGCAAATACGGTACGTTTCTTCCGAGGTATACATGACATTGATGTGGCAGATTCCCTCAATCATAAGCCGTCCGTTTGCCATACGTTTTTGTGTGATATGGGGAACAAGGCGGCAGCACAGGACTTTGAAAATTCCTTTGCAATAGTCGGGAAGCAGATAGTCGAGTTCAATCGACTGCTCAAGTACACCGTCGTACAGGACTTCATTGATGCAGATCGTATCATTTGTGCAGGTTAGTTCCATGTAGAAAAGCTCCTTTGCGATCAAGATTGTCTGCCATATTGTTATGCGCAAAAGAGGCTTGTTATGCTTTTTGTTTTGAGAAGAGAAAGCCGAATGCGTTTCTTATGATCCTTTCTTTTATAAAAAATCCGCAGGCACCTATATGCCTGCGGATCAAGGAAAACAAACTTCCGTTTTTTTCATTGCTGTATCAGTGAATGACGGTCAAGAAAAGTGGTGATTCTTATGTCTGCACTTCGTCAGAAAAGTAGAATAAATAGACATCCTCAAGCATCGGCTTTTTTAAAACCGCGCCTTCTGTCGGATGGTTCGGATCATTTAAAAAGCGTACGGTGACGCCGCTTTCATCAGCAAATAGGTTAGTGACACGATGTGTTTTCATAAAATCTGAGACCATGTCTTTTGGCAGGTAGATTTCGCAGACAAGCGATTCCATTCTGCGAAGAATTTGTGCGGGCTCTTCCTTTAGCAAAAGAGTTCCGGCTTTCAGTAAAATGATTTCTTTTGCAATAAACTCAATGTCAGATACTACATGTGTTGCGAACAAAACGATTTTATCCTGCGCAATTTTGCTGATAAAATTGCGGATACGAATACGTTCTTTGGGGTCAAGCCCAGCTGTCGGCTCGTCGAGGATCAAAATGTCCGGATCATTTAAAAGTGCCTGTGCAATTAAAATGCGCTGTTTCATTCCGCCTGAATATGCACCGAGCTTTTTAGAGGAAGCGTCCGTCAGATCGACCATAGCAAGCAATTCGGAAATTTGCTGTGCAGCCTTTTTGTGCGGGATTTTTTTGAGCGCTGCCATGTACCATAAAAATCGTTTTGCGGTAAAGTCGTCATAAAGATTTTGCTGCTGCGGCATATATCCGATTACACTGCGAAAAGCCGCGCCCATTTTGCGCGTATCTTTTCCATTCCACAAAACACTCCCGCTGTCCGGATGCAAGTTTCCGGTGATAATATTCATGAGCGTCGATTTTCCCGCGCCGTTTGGACCTAACAGACCATAAACGCCGGGAGTCAATACAACAGAAAAATCATCCAGTGCACGTGTTTGTCCGCGCCGATACGTTTTGGTTACCGATTGAATCGAAAGTTCCATGAAAACAACCTCCTCTTTGCGGCGCAAAACCGATGATATGCAGCGTATAAAAATATGATGCTGAGGATAAAAAGCAGAAGCAGTCCTGCAAAGGAGAGCCAGATGCCGCTTTTTGTATTCCATGACGAAAACAGCGTATAGGCATTTGCTATAGTAAGACAGCGAAATACCGGAATTGAGGCAAACTCAAGCGCAATCGGAAGAATTCCGGCAGTTGTGCCGACGACGATACAAATCGAAGAGCGTTTGATTACCACCGAAATCCAAATGCAAAATGACATGAGACAAAAGGCGGCAAGAAACATGGCGGCTTGCCGAATCACTAACGCACTGTTTATCTGCAATGAGATTTCCGATGACGCGTACTGCGTGATATTCTGCAGCGACACGTTCATATCCGCAAAGGAATATCCGTTTGCCATGGAACAGTAAAACGGAATGCTGAAAATCAAGAGAACGAGTGCGGAAAAACCGGCGGCGGTGAACGTTTTTACAGCAAACAAACGTCCTTTTCCGCAATATGTCGTCCTCAGCAAAGGCAGCATATGATATTTATATTCGCGTGTAAACAGTAAAACAGTTCCGACTGTGAGAAACAGGGAAGTCCATATGCCGATCATTAAATCGCGTGTTTTATGGGAGAAGATCCATTGTGCCGAGAGTTCATTGACAATGCCGCCTTTTTGCCCTTGTTCATTCAGTTCTTTTGCACGGGTATACTGCATAAACAAGCGATCATAGGTGTTTTTTTCTGCGTCAAGCATTTGATAAGGAGCGGACAAGGTCTGATATTCTGCGGCGCTGATGGTGCCTGCTTTTAAAGATGTGAGCAATTCTTCGGCGTTTTCCTGCGCAAGTGTCAAGGCCTCTTTTCGCGTTTCAAAATACAAATCCGTTTGTTCATCAATGGCGCCTTCTACCTGCTTTAATTCTTTTATGTACAGCCCTTCGGGAGAAAACTCGCTTACATACATCGATGCCATCGATTGTGATGCAATAAAGATGCAAACGATCAGAGCAGCAGCCATCTTTGCCATGCCATAAAGCTTGATATGCTCATGGTACCATACCGAGCAAACACCCCATCTGGCGGGAACGATTCGGCGCATTCTTGTTAGCAGCCATTCAAGCGGATGTTTGGCAGATGATTTGGCATTTGATGATGCAAACACGATGACAGTCAGTACACTTACGATCAACAAAATTCCAAAAAGCATCCACAGCCATGTATCGGATCTTGTGACAGGGAACCCGAAAAGATTCAGATTATGATATTGTGCAAGCAGGCGATAGACGTCAAGGAATGCGATTGGATTCACAAATTTGATAAGGTTCCATGTACTGAGCGGCGGAATCAGCCAATATGCGCTGTAACTGCATCCAATTACGCCGGCAGCTGCGGAAAATCCAATAATCACATTCGGAATAAGAACAATGATCAGCAAAAGAATTCCGCCGCATAGCAATGACGCTAAAATCTTTCCTCCGAAAAACAACAAGAGAAAATCAGAAATACGCAAAAGGAGATTGCTTTCTTTGAATGCGGGGATGGACTGAATCAGCCGTGAAGTGTCGCCATATCCATAAAGAAGATTCCCTAAAAAGAGAATTCCGCCATAAAGGATTGCCGCCATACAGATCGTACAAATGAAAAATGCAAATAGTTTTGCTGTGCCAAGTACAGCGCGTCCATCACGGCATGATTGTACGAGCATGAGCGTGCCGTTTTCGCGCTCCTGTACAAACAGTGCAAATGCAAACAAAAGAATTGCCGCGATCATCGCAAAATCTGCGGCAAAGAAATCGCAAACGTGTAAAATTCCCTTAGAAGTGCCGAGCGATAAATGGATTCCTTTCAAGTGCGCATAATCACCAGGTGTTTTTTGAATATTACGATAGGAAAACGTATCTTTTTTCGCAAATGCCGAAACAGAAAGCATCTGTTCGGCGCGTGTGTCAATTTCTTTAAGCCAATCATTGTATTGCGTCAGATGTTTGATATCACTTTGCAGTTGATCATAGACTTCCTTTTTAAAAAACAGTCTGGATGGATCATCGCCGTACATTTGCTGGATTTTTAAAAAGAATGCGGCATCCTCAACCGATAAATTATCGTCGGTTGACTGATTGGCGGAATATGCAGCAAACACTTCAATCATCCGCTCGTATTCGGAAAGCTTCGATGAAATCTCATTTGCGGCTGTATCAAGCGGCAGCTCGCTGTACCGTGACACTTCTTTTTCATACAGTTGGTTTTGTTCCTGCATCGCTTCATCTGTTTGGTTTGTTTGTAAAAAAGCGATCACGCAGATCAAAAGTAACATTCCCAACAATAAAAACAACCATCGTTTTGACAGAAGTTTTTCCATCTCATAGCCAAATAGTTTCATCATACAAAACCACCTGCTTTTCTATCGCTTTTTTACGGTGTCACGCGGATCAGTTCACGGATTGACGCACCTTTTCCGATTGATTGCTTGTCTACTACGCAAAGGGAACGATAAGGATCGGAGATTGTTATATATTCTTCATTTTCATAGTAACATCCCGGTTCAAATTCAAGAAAAAGATACCGTTCATCTCCTAAATACATACCATATGGATTTCCGTATTGCTCAAATATGGGGAGTTCTTCCACTTTCTTTTCAGTATTTCGATCATAAACAATAAAACAAGCGTTTTGCCATGACTCTTTTGTTCCATTGAACGGCGGCGTATAAAGATGATAACAATACTTATTGTCTGCTGAAAAACTTCCGAACATCAGTGTGTCTTTGTTGATTTGAACATAATCAATCGGCTCTTCATTCTTTCCGGTTTGATCTGTAATCAATACGGAGCCATCATACATTTTGGTATAGTCGTCTGTAACAGATACTTTTGTGAGTACAAGTGTTTTTCCGCCAAAGGAACTAATACGATTTTCCTGTAAACAGGAATCATTTGTTTCACTGGAACGTGTGACATCACAAATCGATACAGGCGTGTCCCACTTTTCGATTTCCACGAATAAATCCTCATGAATTTTTTCGATATCGCTTCTGCTGATGTATAAATGATTTCCATATGCAGAAGTAACGGAATAGGTGATGTTTGAATCATTTTCAAAGATTAACTCACTGCTTTCCTGATCGGAGAGAGAATAACGCCGGATACCGTCGAAATCATTCGCGTAATAATATCCTCGATGAATAAATCCGCCCAGAATGGAACTGCCTACAGATCGAACAAGATCTTTTGTCGTACCATCTAAGGAGAGCCGATAGAGTCCATAGGTTTCAAGTTCATTTGTTTCGGCTGTTACATCTTCTCGCGGATCTGTTACATATAATGCATCTTGATAAAACCAGATTCCTTTTGATTGGGTACGTGCTGTGCAGGCTGAATTGTCATGTGAACAGTTTGGCTTACTGCAAAACGGCACGCATTGAAGTGTTTGTTTGTCAATCAAATAAATTGTTCCGGTTGGTGCTAAATAATAATAGCTGTCTTCCGATGCACACATTCGGAATTCCATAGAACTGCCATACATATACTGACAGTCTTGTTTTTCTGTATATTCATCGGTTATAGGAACTGCTGGATCACATGCGGTCAACAATTCGGCGTAAATACACAGAAGCAATAATATTGAAATTGCTTTTTTCATGACCTTCACCTCCGGTGATAAACTTTTAAAAAAGGCAAAAGGAGGGAGTATCGCTGCTGCCTCCTTTCACAGTTTTTAATCTATATTGCTGTTTTAATGATGAAACGTTTTTCTATACTGCTGCTTTCAACTGTTTTAAAAGAAGAATTCAAAAATGAAACAACAGCTTATATGTTTTAACGATACAGAGATCTTTGAAAACATAATGATTCCTTTAATGTTATTATAAAGAAATAAAACTGTTTTGTCAATTTATTTTCAATATTTCATTTAATAACAAACACATTTTTGAAAGTGAAAAATAGAATTTCGTAAAGCCTCTTTATTGAGCAGTTTTGCCTTCCGTTCATGCTATCTGTAAGCTGATCCAAGTTATCACCAAGCATTACAGCAATCGATCAAAAGCAATTTGTTTTGTTGTGATGACAACATACATATGATAACAAATGGAGTAAACTAAGCACAGAAATGAGATTGAGGTGAGTCAGTTTATGGAACCCAATAACACAATAGACCAAATTACGCAGAAGATGATCAAACACGATAGCGGCAGTCCAAAGCGGATTCAGCATTTTTTAAAGGTGCATCGGTTTGCGCAGCTGATCGGCAGAGCCGAACATCTCGATGAACATACACAATTTTTGTTGGAATGCGCGGCGCTGGTGCATGATATCGGCATCACTCCCTGTAAACAAAAATACGGCCGTTGCACCGGAGAGCTTCAGCAAATAGAAGGTCCCGCATATGCCCGCCGTTTGTTAAGCCCATTTCATTTGACACCCGAAGACATGGAACGGATCTGCTATTTGGTAGCGCATCATCATACGTATCACCAAATTGTTGGGATGGACTATCAAATTTTAGTGGAAGCTGATTTTTTAGTGAATCTTTTTGAAGAGCAGGCCACACCCGAAACAATCGAACAAACGCTCACACGTATTTTCCGGACACAAAAGGGAAAAGAGCTTTGCAGAATGATGTTTGGGGTGCATAATTCAGCTGAAAATGCATGATAATTTATTATAGACAGGAGAATGCTTTATGAATGAAAAAATGAAGAATATCACGCAGGCACAGGTTTTGGTCTTAAAAGATCAAATTTCCTATCAGGAGGGACAAGTCGTCAGCAAAACGCTTGCACAAAACAATGCGTTGAGCATCACCTTGTTTTCTTTTGCCAAAGGCGAGGAAATCAGCACACATGCGTCCGGCGGCGACGCGTTTGTAACTTGCCTTGACGGAGTCGGTAAGATCACGATTGACGAAACCGACTATGTTTTGCATGAAGGAGAATCCATCGTGATGCCCGCGGGACATCCGCATGCGGTATATGCGCAGGAAGCGTTTAAAATGCTGCTGGTGGTTGTATTTTAATATGTGACGACTGCCTGCTAAAAAGATTGCCAAGACAGCGTGAATAATAGCTTGTCAGGCACAGAAAATCCAATGCACAGTCATTTTATAAAAGGAGATTTCTATGGAAACAAAAATGTTTTGCTATCAGTGTCAGGAAACGGCAGGATGTAAAGGATGCACGATGGTAGGCGTGTGCGGAAAGCAGCCCGATGTGGCGGCAATGCAAGATCTTCTGGTGTACGTGACACGCGGTATTTCTGCAGTTGCAACTGCACTGCGTAATGAGGGAAAATCCATTGACACCGCAATCAATCATATGGTGACGTTTAATATGTTTACCACCATTACGAATGCAAACTTTGATAAAGAAAGCATTGAAGCGCGTATTCATGCTTCTTTGGAGGCAAAAAAAGCGTTGTTGGGACAGCTGTCGCATGTGGACAATCTGCCAGAAGCTGCTTTGTGGGACGGCAGCGATGACTGGGAGGAAAAAGCGAAAGCAGTCGGAATCCTTGCGGTTGAAAACGAAGATATCCGTTCACTTCGTGAATTGATCACCTATGGAATTAAAGGGCTTTGTGCATATACCAAACACGCAAATGCACTGTTAGAATATGACGAGAATGTGGATGCGTTTATCCAGTATGCGTTGGCTGCTACATTAGATGATTCCTACAGCGTAGAAGATCTTGTAGCACTGGTACTCAAAACAGGTGAATACGGTGTATCCGGAATGGCGCTGTTGGATAAAGCCAACACAGGCGCTTACGGGAATCCTGAGATAACAAAAGTGAATATAGGTGTTGGGAAAAATCCGGGTATTTTGGTTTCCGGTCATGACCTTCGTGACTTGGAAATGCTCCTGGAGCAGACACAGGGCACCGGTGTTGATGTATATACGCATTCTGAAATGCTGCCGGCTCACTATTATCCTGCCTTTAAAAAATACACGAATTTTGTAGGAAATTACGGAAACGCATGGTGGAAACAAAAAGAAGAGTTTGAGTCGTTTCACGGCCCGATTCTGATGACCACCAACTGCATTGTTCCCCCGAAAGACAGCTATAAAGATCGTTTGTATACAACAGGTACTTCTGGATATCCGGGCTGTAAGCACATTCCGGGTGGAATTGGCGAGAAAAAAGATTTTTCCGGCATCATTGCACACGCCAAACAGTGCGCTGCACCTGCTCAGATTGAAACAGGTGAAATTACCGGCGGATTCGCACATGCGCAGGTGATTAAACTGGCAGATAAAATTGTAGATGCGGTCAAAAGCGGCGCGATTAAGAAATTTGTTGTCATGGCTGGCTGCGACGGCCGTATGAAGAGCCGCGATTATTATACGCAGTTTGCAAAAGCATTGCCGCAGGATACAGTGATTTTGACGGCAGGCTGTGCAAAGTATCGATATAACAAATTGGATTTAGGCGACATTGGCGGTATTCCTCGCGTATTGGATGCCGGCCAATGTAATGATTCTTATTCGCTGGCTGTTATTGCGCTTAAACTTAAAGAGGTGTTCGGCCTTGAGGACATCAACGCGCTGCCGATCGTGTATAACATTGCTTGGTATGAGCAAAAGGCAGTGATTGTGCTGCTGGCGCTGCTTTCGTTGGGCGTAAAAAATATTCATCTCGGTCCCACACTTCCGGCATTCCTGAGTCCCAATGTTTTGAATGTACTGGTCGAGAACTTTGGTATTTCAGGTATTGGTACTGTAGAAGAGGATCTCGAGCGCTTCTTTGGTGAAACAAAATAAACGTATCGTGGCAAATAAAAAAGCGGGATTTCCCCACAGGGAAATCCCGCTTTTTTATACCTAATTGCGTGTTGAGCGGTATCATTCTTTATAGAGATTATGAAATTTTATATAAGAAAATCATCATACAGATATGGGGAAAAGAAAAGATTCCGTGGAAAGAATGTATTGTAAAAAAAGCTTACAAATTTCTACTTGAGCTCTTTACGTTTTGGTGTTTGTGTGCTAAAATAAAGGTAGCATTTAAAGAAAAAAGGAGTGCATTCCAATGAAAATCATTCATTGCAAGGATTACGATGATATGTCGAGAAAAGCAGCTGCGATGTTCTTTTCGCAGATCCACATGAAACCGGACAGCGTGCTCGGTTTGGCAACAGGTTCCACCCCGATCGGTACATACAAACAGCTCATCAAATGGTATGAAGAAGGCGATCTTGATTTCAGTGAAGTGAAATCGGTAAACCTTGACGAGTATGTTGGCTTGGATGGCACAAATGATCAGAGTTATCGTTATTTCATGAACGAAAACCTCTTTAATCATGTGAACATCAACAAAGACAACACAAACGTTCCGAACGGCAAAGCGGAAGATATGGATGCGGAAGCACTTCGCTACGAAGCACTCATCAAATCGCTGGGCGGCATTGACATGCAGCTTCTGGGTATCGGTAACAACGGTCACATTGGCTTTAATGAGCCGAGCGATGCGTTCGACAGCATTACACACGAAGTAAAACTGACCGAATCCACCATTCAGGCAAACGCACGTTTCTTTGAATCGATGGACGATGTTCCGAAGACGGCAATTTCCATGGGCATCGGCACCATCATGAAAGCAAAGAAAATCGTTCTGATTGCAAATGGTCCGAAAAAAGCAGACATCATCTATGAGACATGCTTTGGTCCGATTACACCGAACGTTCCGGCTTCTGCATTGCAGCTGCATCCGGATGTAACCATCATCGTTGATGATGAGGCATATGCAACAATTCTTGCAAAATGCGGAAAATAAGCGCTTCATAAAACGCGTATTACAAAAAAGCTCCCTTAATCGGGAGCTTTTTGTTTCATTTCGTTTTATTATACTCAATCCGATATTCACGCGTACGGAATGTCTTTTTCAGTGAATCGGAGTAAAAGGAGCCTGTCTGCATGAATGTAAAACCACACGATTCGATCAGATGACTTGACGCGATATTTTCTTCAAAGCAGCATGCCCAGATGTATTTAATTCCCCAATGCCGAAATAAAAAATCGGTCAAAGCTAAAACGGATTCTTTCATAAAGCCCTGCCGCCAATAGGAGTGATTTAATACAAATCCAAGTTCGCGTGAGTCATTGTGTCCGCTTGCATCTTTAAAAACGCAGATGTGTCCGATCACTTTGTCTTCCTTTTTTAATACAATCGCCAGTCGATTTTTCGTGTTTACCCATTCGTTTAAAAGTTCTGCCGATTCTTCAAGTGATCCATGTGCGCGCCATCCTGCGTGAATACCGACATCCGGCTGAGCGCAGTATTCGTGAAAATCGTGCAGGTCGCATTTGGTAAACGGCCGCAGAAAAAGCCGCTCTGTTTCAATCGTCATCCCATCTGTTCCTTTATTTCGATATGTCTTACTTTCTATTATAAAGAAACAATATAGGCAATTCAACAGAAATCATCCAATTTGTCACGAAACCCAAACAGAATGGATTGACGCAAACCCGATAAACCGTTTTATACGTTTGGCTGCTCTTGAAGCCTTATTCTTGTTTGTGTTATAATGAAAATAATACTAAATAAAAGGGAAGTGTTCCATTGGAAAATGAAAAACGTTTCGCCGTTTTAATTGATGCGGATAACATTTCCGAGAAATATATCAAAGGAATTTTGGACGAGATCTCGAACGATGGCGTCGCAACGTATAAACGGATTTACGGCGACTGGACAAAGCCGAACTTAGGCGCATGGAAGCAGGTGCTTTTGGAAAACTCCATTACGCCGATCCAGCAGTATAGCTATACGACGGGCAAAAATGCAACGGATTCTGCGATGATCATTGATGCAATGGATATCCTGTATTCGGGTCATGTAGACGGATTCTGTCTTGTTTCGAGTGACAGTGATTTTACCAGACTTGCATCAAGACTGCGGGAATCGGGGATGATCGTCGTCGGAATGGGCGAGAAAAAGACGCCGTCTGCGTTTATTTCGGCGTGTCACCAGTTTAAATATCTTGAAATTCTGCTGCGCAATGCAGAGGAGAAAAACAGTACAGATACACCGTCGGAGCCTGCACAGCAGCGTACCGATCTTGCGGCGATCAAGCGGACCGTTTTGACCATTATTGATGAGGTTTCCGATGAGGATGAATGGATTTTCATCAGTGAAATCGGTGATATTCTCGTCAAACGGTATCCGGATTTTGACGTGCGCAACTATGGATTTAAAAAGCTCACGCCGTTTTTAAAATCACTCAATATTCTGGATATCCGTTCGACCAGAACGTCTGACGGAAATAATCGCTTGGTCTATGTCCGTGCAAAGAAGAACCATTCATAATAAAGGAGATTTTCATGCAATATAACGCACCAATGCTGATCGAACCGATTCGCCGCGCGCTGTATGACGCGGGCATTCGGGAAATGACGCAGATTCAAAACGAAACGATTCCGGTGATGCTCGAGGGAAAAGAAGTGATTGCCAAAGCACCGACCGGAACGGGAAAAACGTTCGCTTTTGGCGTTCCGATTCTTCAGACAATCAATAGAGAAGTAAATAAGACACAGGCGGTCATTTTATGTCCGACAAGAGAACTGTGCGTGCAGCTGCGCGATGAGATGCGTGTACTGGCAGCGCATTTGCCGGAGGTTCGTATCGCGGCGGTTTACGGCGGACAACCTATGCGCCGCCAGATCGAACAGCTTCAAAAGCATCCGCAGATTGTTGTAGCAACGCCCGGACGACTCATCGACCACTATCGTCATAAAAACGTATCGTTTGCCGATGTGACTGTCACGGTACTTGATGAAGCGGACGAAATGCTCGACATGGGCTTTTTCAAAGATGTACGTTACCTGCTCGATCAGATGCCGAAAACGAGTAAACTTTCGATGTTTTCTGCAACGATTTCGCGTCCGGTTATGGATATCGGCTGGCTGTATCAGCGCGATCCGGTGGAAATCACTGTGCTGCCGGTGGAGGAAAACAAGCCGAAGATTTTGCAGTATGGCATCGAGGCGACCGGAACGAAAAAGATTTTCGATTTGTTTGCACTGATTCGAAATATTGCACCGGAAAAGGCAATTATTTTCTGTAATACCAAGTATCAGACGGCCAGTTTAACAGAACAGCTTGTAAAGCACGGAGACTTTACAGCAAAATGTATCCATGGAGATATGGCACAGCCGTTAAGGAATAAGATCATGGCGTCCTATAAGGCCGGTGAATTTGCGCTTTTGGTTGTCACAGATGTGGCGGCACGCGGAATTGACGTAACGGGCGTGGATGCGGTGATTAACTTTGACGTACCGCAGGAAAACGAATATTATATTCACCGGATCGGCAGAACGGGCCGCGCAAAGCAAGAGGGAAAAGCATATACATTTTTCTCCCAAAACGACAAAGCGCACCTTTTGAATATCCTGCATTATACAAAATCAGAACTTACGATGATGAAAATTGACGCGGAAGGCAGGCTCGTTCCCGCATGAAAGAAAAATCCCCCATTTTGATCGATGCGGCGCGTGTCAGCCGCTGTGTTGAGCCGCTGTGTGACTGGTATCGGGGACATGCGCGTAAGCTGCCGTGGCGGCAAACGAATGACAGCTATGCGATTTGGGTTTCGGAAGTGATGCTTCAGCAGACGCGTGTAGAAGCAGTCATTCCGTATTATGAGCGGTTTATGCAGGCGCTCCCGACGATTGAAGCACTTGCAGAGGTTGATGACGATGTGCTGTTAAAGCTTTGGGAAGGACTTGGCTACTATTCGCGTGCACGAAACTTAAAGAAAGCGGCGCAGATCTGTGTCGTGCAGTATGATGGTAAGCTTCCCGGCAGTGATACAGCGCTTTTAAAACTGCCCGGTTTTGGTCCGTATACGGCAGGAGCAGTTGCGTCGATTGCGTGGAATCTGCCGGTTCCTGCGGTAGATGGCAATGTGATGCGTGTGATTTCGCGGATTACGGCGCTTGAACATGACATCAAAGAACCGGCAACGGTGCGGGCCGTGCGTGCGCTTCTTTTTGATGTAATCAAGACTTGTGAACCGGGAATCTTCAATCAGGCGCTTATGGAGCTTGGTGCGTGTGTCTGCGTGCCAAACGGTGCGCCGCGTTGTGCGTCCTGTCCTGTTTCTTCTTACTGTATCGCGAGGGAGAACGATCAGACCGAACTGTTTCCGGTCAAAGCGCCGAAAAAACAGCGTCGTGTCGAGGAAAAAACGGTCATCGTTGTCTGTGTGAATGACGGTATTCTGCTTTGCAAACGGGAAAGCAAAGGATTGCTTGCGAATTTATATTCATTTTTATGCGAGGACGGACATTTGACAACAGAAGCAGTCACCCGTATTTGCAGACAGCATGGCATTGCCGTCGAATCCGTTTCGGCGATGAAGCCGGCCAAGCATATTTTTACACATATTGAATGGCATATGATCGGATATCTGGTACAAGGAAACAGCAGCGCTTTGCCATATGAGAACGATATCATCGCGACGCGGCAGGAGATCCAGACGGTATATTCGGTTCCGCGTGCATTTGCTTCTTATCAAAAGGAAATCGGATTGCTTTAAAGAAAAAAGGAGGATGACGATCATGGCGAAAACAGGAATGACACAGCCGCGCGGTCAGAGTATTATGGCAGCACTTGGACAGTTCAAGGCAGATCTCGTACTCAAAAACGCACAAGTACTAAACGTCTTTACCGGTGAGTTTATGCCGCGTGACGTCGCAATCTGCCGCGACCGAATCATCGGAATCGGCACGTACAGCGGATTGCGTGAGTATAACTTAAACGGCAAGTATATTGTCCCGGGATTTATTGATACCCATACGCATATTGAATCTTCCATGACGACACCGCAGCGGTTTTGCAGGGAAGTGCTTTCGCACGGAACAACGACGGTAATTGCCGATCCGCATGAGATTGCAAATGTCTGCGGACATGACGGCCTTTCCTTTATGCTTGATGAGGCAGACAAAGTGGTTGTGAATCTTTACTATATGCTGCCGTCCTGTGTACCGACCACCGAACTTGACAGTGCGGGTGTTACCTTGGATGCACAAAGCCTTTCAAAGTACATGCACCATAAAGCGGTGCTTGGTCTGGGTGAAATGATGAATGTGTCCGGCGTAATTCGCTGTCAAAGTGACGTGTATCAGAAACTTTCGATGTTTCGGTCGATGGTGATTGACGGTCACGCGCCAATGCTGCACGGAAATGCGCTGCAAACGTATTGCCTGGCTGGTATGATGACCGATCACGAGTCGACAAGCGGCGAGGAAGCCGCTGAAAAAATCCGTGCAGGTCTTGCCGTGTTAATCCGTGAGGGTTCGGGTGCAAAGAATCTGGATGCGATCGCACAGATTTTGATTGATGGTCGGATGAACACTTCGCGTGTTGCATTTTGCACCGATGATAAACATGTTGATGATATCCGCCGCGAGGGACATATCGACTATCATATCAAACGGTGCATTGAACTTGGCATGGAACCTGCCAAAGCATATACAATCGCAAGTCATTATGCGGCGCAGATTTACGGACTTCATCATCTTGGTGCAGTTGCGGCGGGATACCAAGCGGATCTTGTGGTGTTAAACGATTTAGAAAACGTGTCGATCGAAATGGTTTTCCACAAAGGAAAGACAGCGCGCGTCTGGCTTGAAGAACCGCTTTCTGAGGAAATTCCAAAGCCGCTTTTGAGTACAGTACATCTGCCTCGTATGAAAAAGAGTGATTTGCGGCTTCCGATTACAAAGGAAACCGTTCCGGTGATTGTCCCTGTGGCGCATGAGATTAAAACAGAATGCACCGACGAATCCGTGCGCACACAAAACGGCGTCTTTGTACCGGATCATGTGCATCAGAAAGTCGCTGTAGTTGAACGTCATCAAGGGACCGGGAAAGTAGGACTTGGCATTATCCGCGGATTCATGAAGAAAGGTGCGATTGCTTCGACAGTCGGACACGATTCGCACAACATCACTGTTATCGGTACGAATGACGACGATATGATGATGGCAATTCATGCGCTCCATCTGTGCGGCGGTGGATATGTCATCGTCTGTGATGGTAAAATTCTTGCAGGCATCGCATTGCCCGTAGGCGGTTTAATGAGCGATAAATCCGTACAGGATCTTCAAATGGAGCAGGAAACATTTTTAGCTGCAGCGAGAGAAATCGGGATTCCGGAGGAATACGATCCCTATCAGACGCTTTCGTTTTTACCGCTCTCCGTTTTGCCGAAACTGCGTGTCACAGTAAACGGTTTGTTTGATGCAGAAAAGAACATGGAATTGTCCTATTGAAGAAAGGTGTGCTGTTTTTTGGCAGATGAATTTTTAAAACAGTCATTTTCAGAACATTGGCCTTTTGCGGAGGAGAGCGGCAGACTGGTCTTTAAAGAATGCAGTTTTCATGCGATTGATTTGACCGATCTCACATTGGAACGGTGTGTATTTGAATCGTGCAAGTTTTTTGCGTGCCGAATGGGAGCGTCCGTGTTTCGCGGATGCCGGATGACAAACTGTATCTTTGAACTTTGCAGCTTGTTTGATACGGTGTTTGACTCCTGTAAACTGACCGGTTCCGTCTTTTATGAAACCGACTGTACGTGTTTTTCGATTCTTAGAGGAGATTGGTCATTTACCGACGTACGGGACCTTGATTTTTATAAAATGAAGCTTTGCGGCGTTAATTTCGATCATGCGGATTTTACCGGCTGCTGTCTTGATCAGGCGATGTTTCAAGACTGTAATCTTTCTCATATCAAAGTAGGAAACACCAGCGCAGTCGGCACAGATTTTCGCAGCAGTGCAATGGATGGGGTTGATTTTCGAGGCATTCTGATGAAAAAGACAAAGATTGATTTAACACAGGCAATTTTGCTCGCCTCCTGTATGGGAGCAGAATGTATTTAAAAACAAAGAAACAAAAAGGGGATTTGTGAGAGATGGCAGAGGAAATCAAAAAGAAGAAAAACGGCGTCACCGATATGACGCAGGGGAATCCGTACAAGCTGATTGTCATGTTTTCGATTCCGCTACTGATCGGAAATATTTTTCAGCAGCTTTACAACATGGTGGACAGTATTGTCGTTGGACAATGGATCGGCGATAAAGCGCTCGCCGCAGTCGGAACGGGATTTCCGATTATTTTCATGATGAGTTCGCTGTTTATGGGAATCGGTATGGGTGCTTCCATTATGATTTCGCAGTATTACGGTGCAAAAGATTATGAAAGTGTAGGCAAGACCGTCAATACGATTTATACAGCGCTGATGATTGGAATTGTGCCGCTTTCGCTGATCAGCGTGCTGCTTGCAAAACCGCTTTTGATGCTTATTCAGGTGCCGGATGACGGAACGCTTTCGATGGCAACCGTCTATATGATTACAATTTTTGTCGGTACCATCGGAAGCCTTGGATATAACATCAACGCCGGTATTTTGCAGGGATTCGGTGACTCGCGCACATCGCTTTTGTTTTTGCTGATTGCGTGTATCATCAATATTGTGCTTGACATTGTGTTCACGGTCTGCTTTGGCATGGGTGTGTTCGGCGTGGCGCTTGCAACAATTATCGGACAGCTTGCTTCCTGGCTGTTTGGAATCCGGTACATTAACCGACATTATAAAGCGATTCATATTCGGTTGTTTTCTTTCCATTTTGATAAAGCATTGTTTAAGCAGGCAATGCGGTTAGGTATTCCGTCCGGCTTACAGCAGGCGCTTTTTTCGGTCGGTGTCATGATGATGCAGTCGCTTGTCAACAGCTATGGTTCTTCATTTATGGCTGGTTTTAACGGTGCAGGAAAGATTGACTCGTTTGCGTTCATGCCGATTCAGAGTTTTTCCATCGCAATTACAACCTACACAGGACAAAATGTCGGTGCAGGACAGTATAAGCGCGTATCATCGGGATTCCGTGCAGGCATGGTGCTTTCGATCGTTACAAGCTTGGTGCTTGGCATTGTGTTATATCCCATCAGCGGCTTTGTCATGCGGATGTTCAGTCAAAGTCCGGACGTCATTTCTGCGGGCGTTACCTATCTGCACAGTGTACTTCCGTTTTATGCGCTGCTTGCGATCATGTTTATGGTAAGCGGTACGATGCGCGGCGCGGGCGAGATGGTTGTACCGATGATCTGTTCGTTTATCTCGCTTTGGATTGCGCGTGTACCGACGGCATATCTATTAAGCTTCTGGTTTGGCCGGGATTCCATTTTTTACTCCTATGCAATCGGTTGGGCAATCGGCCTTGTGATCGGCCTTTTGTATTACGCATCCGGCAGATGGAAACGGAAAGGACTTGTAAAAAGCGCACCGGTACAGCCGGAGGCAAACGAAGAAGCATAATGGAATACAGTCGGCATACATATGCCGGATGTATTTTTATGCAGAAAAACAGAGAAAAAATTCAAATCCTTTTGTGTCAGATGACGGTTTTTGTTTTTTTACGGTGGGGACTATACTTTTTAAAAAATCGTGATACAATATTTTTTGTTTTATATTTCGACAGAAGATGGGGGATTTTGATGCGAACAGATTTAACGGACGGAAAACCCGGAAAACTCATTTTGTTTTTTACCGTTCCGCTTTTGATCGGTAATTTGTTTCAGCAGTTTTACAGTATGGCGGACACCATCATTGTAGGACGGACGATCAATGTAGACGCATTGGCGGCAGTTGGTGCGACCGGTGCAATCAGCTTTTTGATTCTTGGATTTGTACAGGGAATTACAAGTGGATTTTCTGTTATTACTGCACAGCGTGTCGGTGCAGATGATGAAGACGGCATCCGCCGCAGTGTTGCAACATCCTTGATTCTAAGTGTCGGTGTGACGATTGTGTTTACCATTTTAAGCGTATTTACCGCACGGCCGCTGCTTGAGCTCATGCGCACACCAAGCGATATTATTGACGATGCGTACCGATATATCATTGTCATTTACTATGGAATTGTCGCAGCGGTTTTCTTTAATCTATTTTCAAGTATTCTGCGTGCGCTTGGCGACAGCAAAACACCGCTTCTCTTTTTGATTGTTGCCTGCGCAATCAATATTGTGCTTGATTTTGCCTGCATCTTGATTTTTCATATGGGTGTTGCCGGCGCAGGATGGGCAACGATTATTGCACAGGCTGTTTCTGCGGTATTGTGTCTTTTCTACAGCTTAAAGAAATTTCCGGTGCTGCGGCTTAAAAAAGAGGATTTTGCGTTCTCGTGGCGTTTTGCATGGGAGCATTTGCGTATCGGTATTCCGATGGCGTTTCAGTTTTCGATCATTGCAATCGGCGTTATGATTATGCAGGCGGCACTCAATGACTTTGGCTCACAAACGGTCGCAGCATTTACGGCAGCATCAAAGATCGAGAACATCGTGACACAGCCGTTAAACTCTCTGGGCGTGACAGCGTCCGTCTTTGCCGCACAAAACTACGGTGCAGGAAAAATAGCGAGAATCCGCGAGGGCGTACGCAAATCCACATTGTTCTCGTTAACCTGGGCGATTGCCGGCGGATTGCTTGTGATATTCGGCGGACAGTTCTTAACACAGCTCTTTGTCGGAGAAAGTGCACCTGCTGTATTGGAGCAGTCGCAGTACTATTTGAATATCATGGGTATTTTCTTGTTCCCGCTTGGACAGCTGTTTATTTATCGAAACGTGCTTCAGGGAATGGGACGCGGCGGCGTACCGGTATTTGTCGGCTTTGTTGAGCTTGCGATGCGTGTGTTCGCAGCATTTTGTCTGACAATACCGTTCGGTTATTTAGGCGTTTGTCTTGCCAATCCTGTTGCATGGATCGGTGCGGCAGTCCCGCTTGCCATTGCATATTTTTACTGCATGCACAAGATGAAAAAGAAGGAACGATGTGAACAAAGTGTAATCAGCGAAGCATAGTTTCGTGAAATACAGCAAAAAAGCAAAACAAAAAACCACCGATATATTTATCGGTGGTTTTTTATCGTCAGAAAATGAATTATGCTTTGTTGACAGAACCAAACAGTTCCATTTTCTCTTTGACTGTTGCTTTAATTGCTTCAAAGCCCGGAGCCAACAGTTTTCTCGGGTCAAAGCCTTTGCCCTGCAAATCTTTGCCTGCTTCAATGTATTCTCTTGTAGCAGCAGCAAATGCGAGCTGGCACTCAGTGTTTACATTGATTTTTGCAACGCCCAGAGAAATTGCTTTTTTGATCATATCTTCCGGGATACCGGTACCGCCGTGGAGAACGAGCGGCATATCGCCTGTTTTTGCCTGAACAGCATCAAGTGTTTCAAAGCTCAAACCAGCCCAGTTTGCCGGATATTTGCCGTGGATGTTGCCGATACCAGCAGCGAGCATGGTAACGCCCAGATCAGCGATCATTTTGCATTCATTCGGATCAGCACATTCGCCAGCGCCAATAACGCCGTCTTCTTCGCCGCCGATCGAACCAACTTCAGCTTCCAAGGAAAGGCCCAGTTCGTTGCAGATATTTACGAGCTCTTTTGTTTTCTCAACATTCTCTTCGATCGGGTAGTGTGAACCGTCGAACATAATGGACGAGAAACCAGCTTCGATACATTTTTTTGCACCTTCATAGCTGCCGTGATCCAGATGCAGTGCAACCGGAACCGTGATGTTCAATTCTTCGAGCATTCCGTTTACCATACCGACAACGGTTTTGTAACCAGCCATATATTTGCCGGCGCCCTCAGAAACACCGAGAATGACCGGAGAGTTCAATTCCTGTGCAGTCAACAGGATGGCTTTGGTCCACTCAAGGTTGTTGATGTTAAACTGGCCAACAGCATATTTGCCGGCTTTTGCTTTTGTAAGCATCTCTTTTGCAGAGACTAACATGACAAATTCCTCCCAGAACTTGAATTTACAAGCGTTTCATAAGAAAACGCCCATAGTACAAGCATTATTATACTATATTTCGTGCCAAATTGCAACAAAGACGTGTGATTGACGAATGAGCAAAAACCGGATACAATAAGAAAGAAAAACAGACAAGAAACGGAGTGTGTTACGATTTGCAGTGGATCAAAACAAAATGGAAGCCCATCGTCACTTATTTGACGGTCGTTATTATTTCGATTCTCTATTTAGTTGTTGGAAATCGAATTGCGTCGGTGAATTTTTCGTTTGGAAGCGCCGCTTCGCTTCAATATACTGCGGACATTATTGAAATTGTAAATGTAGAGGAGGAATCCTATACGCTCAGCGGAACGGGCACGGAGATGACAAGCGAAACGGTTACCTTTCGCGCGCGCATCACAAGCGGGCGGATGAAGGGTTCAGAAATTGAAGCCGCGCAGCAAATTGATTCGATTGTTGCGGTCACTCCCAAACGCGTGGAGGTTGGCGATTCCGTTGTGCTAAGCTACGAGTCGGAGTATTCCGTCAGCGAAGATGGTACCGCTGTGCCAAACGGAAATTATCAGTGGCGGTTTTTGCAGTATCATCGCAGCGGAATTTTAATCATCACCAGTGTGATCTTCTGTATCTGCCTGCTGATTTTTGGAAAATGGCAGGGGTTTCATACCGTTGTCTCGCTTGCGTTTACCTGTCTTGCGGTGTTTGCCGTATTCGTTCCATCGATTCTTTCAGGACAGAATATCTATATTTGGGCGGCAATTACCTGTGTATATATTATTTCCATGACGCTTTTGATTGTTGTCGGTCCGCATAAGAAAAGTTTGTGCGCAGCGATCGGATGTATTGGCGGACTTTGTGTTACAGCCGGATTGTCGGCAATCTTGACGATTATGATGCACCTGACCGGTTTGACCGACGAACAGACGCTGTATATTACCATGATGGATTCTGCGAAAATCGATCTGCGGGCGCTGCTGTTCGGCGCGATTTTAGTCGGTGCCGTCGGCGCTGTGATGGACGTTTCCATGTCGCTTTCATCGTCGCTTTACGAAGTGAGCGAACAAATGGGAGAGCGCCGGTCCGTACGTGCACTGTTCCGTTCCGGCATGACAATCGGCCGCGACATCATGGGTACCATGGCAAATACGCTTATTTTAGCGTATATCGGAAGCTCGCTCTCCGTCGTCATCTTATTGGCAGCCAGTGAAACATCTCTGCTGTCCTTGTTCAATCAGGAAATGATCGTCGAAGAGGTGATGCAGGCGCTCACCGGCAGTTTCGGTATTTTGTTTACGATTCCGGTCACATCGCTTGTGGCATCCGTATTATATACGCGGAGAAGACACCCTCAAAAGGTGTCGAAGCAGCGCGCGTAATGAAACAGATATTGCTGGGCGATGCCGGCATACGGTAAAATTTCTTTGGGCAGTCCCGATTGATAGTAACGCGCCATGACTTTTTTCATCCACGTGTCCATCGGTACGCAGGAAAGTCTCGCGAACCCGAACAATAACACGCATTCCGCGACTTTCGGTCCCACACCGCAGATGGTGCGCAGTGTTTGACGTGCCTCTTCAATCGGACAGGTGTAAAGCTTTAAGAGATCGATTTCCCCTGAGGATACCTTTTGTGCGGCATCCAATAGATAACGGTCGCGGTATCCAAGCGACAGTCCCGCAAAATCCGAAAGGGAAGCGCTTGAAAGCGTCTTTGCGTCCGGAAACGAAAAAGCATGTTCTTCGATCGGGTCGCCGAACCGTTCACACAATAACGCGATGCTTTTTGTAATGCGGGGAATGTTGTTGTTTTGTGAGATCAAAAAGGAAATGAGCGTTTCAAATCCGTCCTGACGCAGGACACGGATGCCGCCTGTATGTTCGATGGCGCGGCATAAGGTTGGGTCGCTCGAAAACAGCGTGTGAAGCGCGTCATAGTCTGTTTCACAGTCGAAATAGTTTGCCCATACTGCATGAAACTCATCGAGGGACATATCAAAGAAACGGACAAACTGATCCGTCTGCTGCATGCGTAAAAGCCGTCCGTTCGCAACACCGGAAAATTGTCCGTCCGTAGAGGAAAAGCGAAAGCATTGTCCGCATTGGAGCGTCATGGCAAGGGAAAATGAAGAAGCCGGAATCATCCAAAGCAGGTCGCTGCCTTCTTGTATCATGTCAAATTTCATCAAAAACCGTCCTTTCATATGGTTTATCATACAAAACAAGCGGAGGTTCGTCAAGTATGAAGGAATCAATCTACACCATTCCACTTACAGATATTTTTAAAAAGGAAACAAACGATGGCTGTCCGATCTGCCGGATGCGGCAGATGCTCGAAAACCGGTGCATTGAATATATCATGGGCGCGGCGATGATGGAGCCGGATATCCGGATGGAAACGAATAAATACGGCTTTTGTGCTACTCATCTTGAGGCGATGATACAGCAGAAAAACAGACTGTCGCTTGCGCTCATGCTGGAAACCCATCTGGATGAGCTGATGAACGAATATATGCCGCCGCAAACGAAAAAGAAAGGTACAGAGTCGCCTGCACATACCTGTTTTGTCTGCCGCGAAGTGGACAGAGTCAGTGAGAAATTTTTGCAGAATGCCGCACGTACCGCAGCATCTGATCCGGACTTTTTTCAGTTGGTCTGCGGTCAGGAGTTTTACTGCTTTTCTCATTATGATTTATTTTGCCGGATCATTGCAGATACACTTCCCAAAAAGCAGGCAAATCAGCTGATTACAGCGTTGACAGAGCGCACGAAATCGTATCTCCAGTCACTGCGGGACGACGTCCATGCGTTTACACTGATGTTTGACTATCGAAGCAAAGGACAAAACGAAAATGAACGGGCAAAACAGGCGGTCGCGCAAGCGGTGATGTATTTGTCAAAATAAGAAATTCGATCAGGTAAAAACTGTGATCGTGAACTTTAAAAAACTACAATAAAAGAAAAAACCTGCGGTGAATTTCTTCACCGCAGGTTTGGAGCTACTGATCCGATTCGAACGGACGACCTGCTCATTACGAGTGAGCTGCTCTACCTGCTGAGCCACAGTAGCATTTTGACTGCGAGAAATATAATATCACAATTTCTGCTATTCGTCAAGGGGAAAAAAGAAAAATTCGTCTGCTGTGAGAAGACGGTTTTGCAATGAAGTACATTTAGTAGTTCTGAAATATTCAAATGCAAAAAATTCAGAAGGCAGGGGAACAGAGGAGAAAAATCAAAAAATTAACGATTTACACAATGTTTTTTGCAAAACGATGATGTACAAAATGCAAAAATCGTGTATAATGAAACACAGATCAGCCACAGCAAAATGGCTGGAGAAAAGGAAAAGGAGCTGTGTTAGCAGATGAAAATTCGTGTAGGCATTTTTGGATATGGAAATCTTGGACGCGGAATTGAATGCGCCGTCAACCATAATGAGGATATGACACTTGCGGCAGTCTTTACACGCCGTAACCCGGAAACGGTGAAGATCTTAACCGAAGGTGTTCCGGTTTATCATGCGGATGATGTGCTTTCCCATAAAGATGAAATTGACGTAATGGTGCTTTGCGGCGGTTCGGCAACCGATCTTCCGGTGCAGACACCGATGCTCGCAGCACATTTTAATGTTGTGGACAGCTTTGATACCCATGCAAAGATTCCGGAGCATTTTGACCATGTAGACAAAGCTGCAAAAGAAGGCGGCAAGGTAGCGCTGATTTCCGCTGGCTGGGACCCGGGCATGTTTTCGTTAAACCGTTTGTATGCAAACGCAGTTTTGCCAAACGGCGCAGACTATACATTCTGGGGAAAAGGCGTCAGCCAGGGTCACTCGGACGCAATCCGCAGAATCGACGGTGTGCTGGATGCGCGTCAATATACGGTTCCGGTGGAACGTGCATTGGAGGCAGTCCGCAGCGGCAGCAATCCTGTTTTGACAACGCGTGAAAAACACACCAGAGAGTGCTATGTCGTCGCAAAAGAGGGCGCCGATCGTTCGCGGATTGAAAAAGAGATCAAAGAGATGCCGAACTATTTTGCGGATTACGACACAACCGTTCACTTCATTACGGAAGAAGAGCTTCAGAAAAATCATGCAGCGCTTCCGCACGGCGGATTTGTGATTCGCACCGGAAAAACAGGATTCCATAATGAGCACAATCATTTGATTGAATATCGGTTGAAACTCGATTCCAATCCGGAGTTTACCGCATCCGTAATTGCTGCATATGCGCGTGCAGTGTACCGTTTAGCAAAGGCGGGAGAAGTCGGATGCAAAACCGTATTCGATATTGCACCGGCACTGTTAAGCCCGCTGGATGGCGAAACACTGCGCCGCACCATGCTGTAATCGATTTTTACCCAAAAATAGTGAGATAGGGGGAGTTTGCTGTGAAACTATTGTTTATCGGAAACAGTCATACGTATTATCACGATATGCCGCAGATTGTGAAAACGATCTGTGCGGCAAATGGAATTTCCGTTTCTGTAACGATGTTAGCGCATGGCGGAAAGGGATTTTTGTTTCATGCCGACGAGCCGGAGGTTCGGTTTAATATTTTGTTCGGCGGATATGACTATGTGATTTTGCAGCATACCGCCCATCCGATGGGAGAGCTTTCTGAAATGCGGGAAGGTGCTTCCCGTTTAATCTCATGGATTCGTCAGGCAGGCGCAACACCTGTTTTCTATATGACATGGCAGTCAAAACGTCTGGGTGCTGGACAACAGAAGCCGATGACGGACGCATACTTATATTTGGCGCAGCGGCACGGATGTGCAGTTGCACCGGTCGGCGAAGTTTGGTGGGATTTTGTTGCGCATCACAGCGAAGCTTCATTGTTTTCTGATGACGGCGAACATGCGAGCGAAACAGGCGCACGTCTTGCAGCGTATACGATTGCATGCACATTATTTGCGCCGAGAATCCACGCAGTTTTACCGGAAGATCAGCCGATTTTGGAATCGATTGCGCGTGTAAAAAAGGAAAGAAGGTAAGGAATGGAACATAAGACCGGCAAACGGCCGCATCGCTTGATTGAAAAGCACGAAGGACAAGCAAAAAAGCCGCATGATACGAAAAAAGAAACGGGGAAATGTCCTGTTTACCGTCAGTGCGGCGGCTGTCAGATTCACAATATGTCGTATGAACGGCAGCTTGCGTTTAAGCAAACCGGTGTCGAAAAACTGTTGAGCCGATTCGGAAAAGTGGAACCGATTATCGGAATGGAGCACCCTTATCATTATCGGAATAAGGTGCAGGCTGCTTTTTCGATTGATCGGAATAACCGAATCATTTCAGGCGTCTATCAATCGAGCACGCACCGGATTGTACCGATCGATCGCTGTTTGATTGAAGATCAAAAGGCGGATGAAATCATTGTTTCCATCCGGAAGATGATGCGTTCGTTTAAAATGACGGCGTACGATGAGCGAAGCGGACGCGGTTTTCTGCGCCATGTGCTTGTAAAGCGTGGATTCGCAACCAATCAGATCATGGTCGTTTTGGTCGTTACTTCGCCGATCTTTGCCGCAAAGAAGCATTTTGTGAAGGAGCTTCTTGAACAGTATCCGGAAATTACAACAATTATTATGAATCTGAATCAGAAACATACCAGCATGGTGCTTGGCGAACGCGAAACCGTGCTGTATGGCCCGGGATACATTGAGGACGTCCTCTGCGGATGTACATTCCGAATTTCTGCGAAGTCGTTTTACCAGATCAATCCGGTTCAGACAAAAGTGTTATATGAAACAGCTGTTTCCTATGCACAGCTCACAGGAAAGGAAACGGTCATTGACGCATATTGTGGAATCGGAACGATCGGAATGGTTGCAAGCAAAGCTGCCGGTCAGGTGATTGGCGTTGAGGTCAACCGTGACGCAGTACGCGATGCGATTGCAAATGCAAAACGTAATGCGATCAGCAACATTTATTTTCACAACGCAGATGCAGGAGAGTTTATGGTGGAGATGGCACACGACGGCGCACATGCCGATGTTGTGATGATGGACCCGCCGCGCGCCGGCAGTGATGAGGCGTTTCTCTCTTCGGTGGTTACACTGTCACCGAAGCGTGTTGTGTATATTTCCTGCAATCCCCAAACGCTTGCGCGTGATCTTGATTATCTTGTAGCGCATGGATATCGGGTACAGAAAATTCAGCCCGTTGATATGTTTCCGCACACTTCGCATACAGAATGCGTTGTGTCCATGACCAAATAAAAAAAGTAAGCCATGCAGTCGCTTTTGTCTGCATGGCTCTTTTGCATGAAATCAATACGCATTGGAAACAATACATATATTTCAAAAAAGACAGGAGGAACAAATCGATGTGTACCGCGTTTACATTTTCAAATGGGGACTTTTATTTTGGACGCAATATGGATATTTCTGATTCCTTTGGCGAACAAGTGGTGATTACGCCGCGTAATGTTCCGGTTCGGACAAAAAGGTGTGCTGTTTTGCAGGAACATTATGCAATCATCGGGATGGCGAATGTGACGCAGCACACACCGCTTTATGCCGAAGCGGCGAATGAAAAAGGGCTTTGCATCGCAAGCCTTAATTTCCCGGGACATCTTTCCTATCAAACTGCGGATCAGAAGGAGGCACCGACGCAAAAGCGGATGCTTGCGCCATATGAGCTGATTTCATATTTGCTTTCTGTTTGCGCGACGGTAGAAGAGGTGCGGCGTCTTGTTCCGGATATTTGTGTGATCGCACTGCCGTTTTGCGAACATTTGCCCGTTGTATCGCTTCACTGGATCGTTGCGGATCAAACGTCGTGCATCGTACTGGAGCCTGAAAACGGCGCGCTTCATATCTATGACAATCCACTCGGTGTGCTGACCAATAATCCGCCGTTTCCGTTTCACCAGGAAAATGTGCGACAGTATCTTCGAGTGTCTGCGCAATCTCCAAAAAACGAGATCGTACCGCAATTACCGCTGACGCCATTCGGACAGGGAATAGGCGCTGTCGGTCTGCCGGGCGATTTTTCGCCAGCCTCCCGCTTTGTAAAAACAGTGTTTTGCAAGTGGAACAGCATGTGTGAGCAGGAGGAACCTGCGAGCGTTTCGCATGTGTTTCATGTGTTAGATGCGGTTTCGATGGTACGCGGATGTGTAATGACGGAAGATGGCAAACCGGATATCACGACATATTCCTGCTGTATAAACGCCACAAAGGGAATTTATTATTATAAGACGTATGAAAACAATCAGATTACGGCGGTTCCTTTGACTGCTCACCTGCAGGATACGGCGGTTAGCACGTATCCGCTGCTGACAACACAGCAAATTCGATATGAACAATAAAGAAAACCGGAACAGGAATCTGTTCCGGTTTTTCTTTTAAAATTTAGCTGTCTGTCAGCAGTTTGATCGTGTTTTGATAAAGTGTAACGGGATCTTTTAAGAAGTTGCGTCGGATGAGTTCTGCCTGCATACGGTCAGGCGCGTAAAGTGTAAGCTGCATTAAGTCAAAGGAAGTATCATGAATCGTGCAGGTAACGGAAAATCCATTTGTAATCGGCGTAATCTGCACTTCGTTTTCCCGTTCATATTTTTTCTTTGCGAGCAACTGCATGGCTGTCTGTACCACGTTGTCGCGAATTGATTTCGGGAGAGAACGGGAAAGTCTGCGTGCCGTTTCCGCGCCCAGCGGATTCAACGTGTAAACGCCGGATTCTTCATCGGATTGTTTTTCAATATGATGGCTTTCGGCAAGTTCTTCAATCGCTTCGCAAAAGCTGAAATAATTGACAACCTGACCATCCGCAAAGATTTCGTGAAGCTGTTCTTTTGTAAACGGGGATTCCACAACAGACATTAAATAACAAATCAAAATTTTAATCTGATATTTGTCTGTCATGCCGCCTCTGCCGATACCGGGAACGACAGTCTCTCTGTCCTTCATCATAAAACAGCCTCCTTTCCGTCTTTTCAATATACCACAAAATGAAGCGAAAGAAAAGGCTTGTTTTGACGCATTTTTATTTTGCCGGCTGAATCCGCTCGAAAATACCGTTTAAATGCCGAATGCACCGGTCAGCGGATCTTTAAAAAGTGCAATCTGCGGCGGATAAAACGTAAAGAATACCATGGCCGCTACGATGGCAAAAACACCGATCGCCGCAAAAACATTAGCGCCGGATGAAGTGAAGCGTTCGCTTTCAATGATGCGAAAGAGTACAAAATAAGAAACAAAGACGCCAAGAATAAACGAAAAGATGTCAAGAACCATGAAGTTCGTTCCGATGATTCCGGTATAGGTGTAAAAAAAGGCGGTAATTGTGAGCATCCCTATAAGAATTGCAAAAAACAATGCGGGAAAAATGTTTTCAAAGCTGTGTCGATGACGCAGCCAGCCAATCACACCGAATAAAACGATCGGCGTAATGAAAAGCTTTAAGTGCTCGAACGTACTTTCATTTACTGCACTGAACGCACCGACGATCGGTAATTTTGAAAACCATTCATAGGTAAAATGAAGTAAAGTACCCAAAAGAATCGTACTTGCACAAAGAAGCAAGAAGTGCCAGATGTTTTTTTTAATCATAAAATCCCTCTTTTTCGTGCATTTAGTATATGGCTTTTTTCTGACTGATATTCTAAAATCGCCGATAGAATCGGCGTTTCTGTAAATATTTTTTGCAAACAGTCGTTTTTCTTGCATGAAATTTTGATCTATGATATAATTATACGGATATACAGAGTATGGTGAAAAGAATGAGAATTATAGGAATTGACCCCGGCTATGCAATCATTGGATACGGTGTGATTGAATATTTTCAGGCGCGTTTTACAACACTTGCATATGGTGCGATTACGACGACGCCGGAAGTACCGTTTGAAAAGCGACTGTTAACAATTTATGAGGATACTATCGCATTATTGAAACGGCATAATCCTGATGCCGTGGCGATTGAAAAACTATTTTTTTATAACAACAAGACAACCGGTATTGATGTGGCACAGGCGAGAGGCGTTATTTTGCTGGCGTGCGCACAATGCGGCATTCCATATTACGAATATACGCCGATGCAGGTAAAACAGGCAGTGGTCGGCTATGGAAAGGCACAGAAAATTCAGGTGATGGACATGACAAAGCGGCTGCTTAAACTTTCAGCCGTACCAAAGCCGGACGATACAGCCGACGCGTTAGCCATTGCCGTTTGTCATGCACACAGTGCATCGTCTCGATTGTTAGAGCAGGCGATGCGGGCAAAAGGAGGAATTGCAGTTGATCTACAGCGTAAGCGGCACATTGGCACTCGTTGAACAAAATCATGTGGTCATTGAGTGCGGCGGCATCGGATATTCTGTAAAAACGTCGATGACGACGATTTCAAAGCTGCCTGCAGCAGGTGAAAAAGTCACGCTGTATACGCATCTTGCAGTCAAAGAAGATGCAATTGATCTGTTTGGATTTTATGATGAAGCAGAACGCAGTATGTTCAAGCTTTTGATCGGTGTTTCAGGCGTCGGACCAAAAGGCGCTGTTTCTGTACTTTCGAGTCTTACACCCGAGCGGTTTGCGCTGGCGGTGGCATCCAGTGATACAAAGGCAATTCGTGCGCCGGGCATCGGTCCGAAAACAGCGGAACGCATTGTTTTGGAACTTCGGGACAAAGTATCAAAAGAGCAGGCGGCAAGCGGAATCACTGGTGTTGAACTTCCTGTTCCTGCGCCTGGGTTACAGGCAAATGCGGCAGAGGCGATCAGTGCACTTGAGGTGCTCGGATATGCCCGTGCAGAAGCTGCCAATGCAGTGGCGTCGCTTGATAATAGCCTTTCGGTGGAAGAACTAATCAAACAGGGACTCAAAGTGCTGGCAGGAAAGGTGTAACGAGAAATGTTTTATGAAGAAAATGACAGCGGATTTGAGGAGCGGTTAAGCGCACCTGAATTTACGTCCAGTGATATCGATACGGAGTATTCACTGCGTCCGAAAACGCTTGGCGAATACATCGGACAGGAAAAGGTAAAAGAAAATCTTTCGATTTATATTGAGGCGGCAAAGGCGCGCGGCGATTCGCTCGATCATGTGCTTTTATACGGCCCGCCGGGACTTGGTAAAACGACACTTTCCGCAATTATTGCAAATGAGATGAATGTCAATCTTCGTGTGACGTCCGGTCCTGCGATTGAAAAGCCCGGCGATTTGGCGGCGATTTTAACAGGACTCAACGCAAACGATGTGCTGTTTATCGACGAAATTCACCGGCTTTCCCGTGCGGTAGAAGAAGTGCTCTATCCTGCGATGGAGGATTTTGCAATCGATATCGTGATCGGCAAAGGGCCGTCCGCCCGTTCGATTCGGATTGATTTGCCGCATTTTACGCTGATTGGTGCAACCACGCGTGCAGGTCAGCTCACTTCGCCGCTGCGCGACCGTTTTGGCGTGCTGTTTCGGCTGGAGCTTTATTCTCCGAAGGAACTCGCAGAGATTATTACACGCAGTGCAGGAATTCTTGAGATTCCTTGTGAATATGATGGAGCGCTTGAGCTTGCAAAACGATCCCGCGGCACGCCGCGTATCGCAAACCGGCTGCTCAAGCGGGTACGCGACTTTGCACAGGTGTTAGGCAACGGCGCCATTACCAAGGAAATTGTTTCCGTTGCACTGTCAAAGCTTGAAATCGATGAGCTCGGGCTTGATTTGGTTGACCGGCGGATGCTTACAACGATTATCAAAAATTATAAAGGCGGACCGGTCGGTCTTGAAACATTGGCGGCCGCGCTCGGAGAAGAAGCGGTGACGCTTGAGGATGTGTATGAACCATATTTGATGCAGCTCGGATTTTTGGCACGTACACCGAGAGGACGGTGTGCAACCGCGCTTGCATACGAACATCTGGGGATTTTAGAAGAAGGGCAGCAGTTATCCTTATAATTTTATGATAAAAAGGAGCGATTTACTATGGGAAGATTGTTTGGAACAGACGGCGCACGCGGTGTTGCGAACACTGAGCTTACCTGCGAATTGGCGATGCAGATCGGAAGAGCTGCAGCAGTTGTATTGACAAAGCATACCCATCATAAACCGCGGATTCTCATCGCAAAAGACACGCGCATTTCCTCGGGAATGCTGGAATCGGCACTGGCTGCGGGACTTTGTTCCGTCGGTGCGGATGCGGTGCTTTTGGGTGTGATCCCAACCCCTGCGACCTCTTATCTTGTAGAAAAATACAAAGCAGACGCCGGTGTGATGATCTCGGCTTCGCACAATCCGGTGGAGTTTAACGGCATTAAGCTGTTTAGCTCTTCGGGATATAAACTGCCGGACGAATTGGAGGCGGAGATCGAAGCGCTCATTCTCGATACGCCGAATGAAATCGCGTTAAAATCAGGAATTGAGCTCGGCCGGATTTCTGCCTGCGCGGATGCGAAAGAGGACTATATTAAACATCTTCTTCGCACCGTTTCTGTCCGGTTTGACGGAATGCGGATTGCGCTTGACTGTGCAAACGGAAGCGCAAGCGCAACGGCGAAAACGCTGTTTGAAGCGCTCGGTGCCGATGTAGTGGTGTTAAGCGCAGAGCCGAACGGCGAAAATATCAATAAAGACTGCGGTTCTACGCACATGGGTGCGCTTTGCGACTATGTTAAAACACACGACGACATCATCGGCGGTTTTGCATTCGACGGCGACGCCGACCGCTGCTTGGCAGTGGATGAAACCGGTAAACAAATCGACGGCGATCAGATCATTGCAGCGTTTGCAAAGCATATGAAAGCAAACGGAACGCTTAAAAAAGATACGGCGGTACTCACCGTGATGTCAAACTTCGGCATGCGGGCATTTTCAAAAAAAGAGGGCATTTCGCTTGCAACCACCGCAGTGGGCGACCGTTATGTGCTTGAAGAGATGCTCAAAAACGGATATAATTTGGGCGGAGAGGATTCCGGTCATATTATTTTGTCGGACTACGCCAATACGGGCGATGGTCAGCTGACTGCAATTCAATTTTTGCAGATTGCAAAACAGACCGGCCTTGCGTTTTCGGCGATTGCCGCGGCAATGACTAAATCACCGCAGGTAATGCGTTCGGTTCACGCAAGCGCACAGGCACGGAGCGAATATAAAGAACATCCGGCAGTACAGACAGCAATCAAAGAGGCGGAAAGCGCGCTCGGTGAATCGGGACGCGTATTGGTTCGTGCCTCCGGCACAGAGCCGCTGATTCGCGTGATGCTGGAAGGAACAGACGAAGAAAAAATCAAGATGTATTGTGATGCGATTTGCCGCGTCATTGAGGAGAGTTTTTAATTCATGCGTTTTGTAAACGACTTTGCCGATTATGAGATGATCGACACAAGCGGCGGGGAAAAGCTGGAGCGTTGGGGTACACACGTGCTCGTACGCCCGGACCCGCAGATTATCTGGAACACAAAAAAGGAACATCCGCTTTGGAAACGTGCGGACGCACGATACCATCGTTCGAATAAAGGCGGCGGACAGTGGGAGTTTTTTAAACAGCTGCCGGAAAGCTGGACGGTATCTTACCGATCGCTTACGTTTCGCATCCGGCCGACAGGCTTTAAGCATACGGGATTGTTTCCGGAACAGGCGGTCAACTGGGCGTTTTTGATGGAAACGATCAAACAGGCAAACCGGCCGCTGCGCGTATTAAACTTATTTGCGTATACGGGCGGGGCAACGCTTGCGTGCGCCGCAGCGGGCGCCGAGGTGTGCCATGTAGACGCATCAAAAGGAATGGTCTCTTGGGCACGGGAAAACGCAGCGCTTTCCAATTTGTCCGATCGGCCGATTCGCTGGATTGTTGACGACTGCGAAAAGTTTGTTGCGCGGGAAATCAAACGCGGAAAACGATACGATATCGTCATTATGGACCCGCCGTCTTACGGACGCGGTCCGGGCGGTGAGGTTTGGAAGCTTGAGGATCAGATTTATCGGATGGTCGATCTGTGTACCGGCGTACTTTCGGATGATCCGCAGCTTTTTTTGCTCAATTCCTATACAACGGGATTGCCGCCGTCTGTCATGCAGTATCTTTTGGGCGTGACAGTGCAAAAGAAATTCGGCGGCAGTGTGTCGGCAGAGGAAATCGGTCTGCCGGTCACACAAAGCGGACTCGTTTTGCCGTGCGGCTCTACTGCGATTTGGAAAACAGAAAGTAAAGGATAAAATATGAGTGACTTAATAGAATTTCAGCACGTGTCCTTTTCGTATCATCAAAGCGAGGAGGACGCAGAGCCGATTCCCGTTCTCCACGAGGTAAACCTTTCGATTAAAAAAGGGGAATTTGTTGCGGTTTTAGGCCATAACGGCTCTGGAAAATCAACACTTGCAAAACATATCAATGCCATTCTCCAGCCGACGGAAGGTGTTGTCTATGTCGATCACATTGATACACGGGACGATGAGCTGGTGTTTGATATTCGTCAGCATGTCGGTATGGTATTTCAAAATCCGGATAACCAGATCGTTGCCACAATCGTGGAGGAGGATGTGGCGTTTGCGCTCGAAAATTTGGGCGTTCCTCCCAAAGAAATCCGCCGTCGTGTAGACGACGCGTTAAAAGACGTCGGGATGTTTGCCTATCGGGAACACGCGCCGCACCAGCTTTCGGGCGGTCAGAAGCAGCGTGTTGCCATTGCCGGGATCATTGCAATGAACCCGGACTGCATCGTGTTGGACGAGCCTACCGCCATGCTTGACCCGAAAGGCCGCCGCGAGGTGCTTAATACGATCGAACGGTTAAATAAAGAATATCAAACAACGGTCATCCTGATTACACACTTTATGGATGAAGCGGTTCGTGCCGATCGTGTTGTCGTTGTAGACGAGGGCAGGGTGCTGATGGACGATGTTCCGAAAGCTGTATTTGTACAGGTGGAACGATTAAAGGAAATCGGACTGGACGTACCGCAGGTGACGGAGCTTGCGTATGAGCTGCGAAAAGCGGGGGTTGCGTTTGCACCCGATGTTTTGACTGTAGAAGAATTTACCGAAGAATTCAAACGAATCATGGAGGCCTGAGCGTGGCAATCATTAAAACAGAGCATTTAACGCATTTGTACGGAACGGGAACGCCGTTTGAAAAAGCAGCGATTCGTGATGTGAATTTGGAAATTGAAGAGGGCGAGTTAGTCGGCGTGATCGGTCATACCGGCTCTGGTAAGTCGACGCTCATTCAGCACTTAAACGGACTGTTAAAACCAACGTCCGGTCATATTTACATTGACGGAACCGATATTTTTGAGAGTGTGCAGATTCTTCAGAAAACACGCTTTAAAGTGGGACTTGTCTTTCAGTATCCGGAATATCAGCTGTTTGAAGAAACGGTCGAAAAGGATATTGCGTTCGGCCCGAAAAATCTTGGGTTTACCGAAGAACAGGTAAAAGAAGCGGTTTCGCACGCGATGGAATGTGTCGGATTGTCGGATGCGTTCCGGAAAAAAAGTCCGTTTGAGCTTTCAGGCGGTCAAAAACGACGTGTTGCGATTGCCGGTGTCATTGCCATGCGTCCGAAAGTGCTTATTTTGGACGAGCCGACTGCCGGACTTGATCCAAAAGGACGCGACACCATTTTAAATCTCATTTCCGACTATCATCGTGCAGAGAAAAATACGGTACTGCTTGTGTCGCACAGTATGGAAGACGTTGCGAAATACTGTTCAAAAGTGCTTGTCATGAATCAGGGACATGTCTTTTCCTATGGAACGGTAGCCGAAACATTTTCCCGTGCCGATGAAATTGAACAGATCGGACTGGCTGTACCGCAGGTGACACGTCTATTTTCCGCGCTCGCCAAAGAGGGCTACGAAGCAGGCGAAGAGGTTTATACCATCGTACGCGCAAAAGAGATTCTTTTAGAGAAGTTCTTGCAAAAAGGAGGCGCGTAATCATGTTATCCGACATTACAATCGGACAGTTTTTCCCCGGGAAATCTATTGTCCATCGTTTGGACCCACGCGCCAAAATTTTATTGGTGATTGCGTTTATCATTTTATTGTTTGTTGTCAGAAATCCAGTATCCTTTGTATTGATCGGCATTTTTCTGGCTGTGATTTATATCGTGGCAAAAATTCCGGCACGCGCAATCTGGCGCGGTGTCAAACCGATTCTTCCGCTGATTTTGTTTACTTCCATTTTAAACCTTTTCTTTGTAGACGGAGAACCGCTTGTTAAATGGTGGATTTTCAAAATTACGGCGGAGGGCATTTCGGTCGCTGTGCTGATGGCAGTGCGAATCGTATGCCTGATTATCGGATCGCTGCTGCTTACTTATACGACTTCGCCGATTGCTTTGACAGATGCGATTGAACGGCTTTTAAAGCCGCTCAAAGTCATTCGGTTTCCGGTGCATGAAATGGCAATGATGATGACGATTGCGCTCCGGTTTATTCCGACACTGCTCGAAGAGACGGATAAAATCATGTCCGCGCAGAAAGCGCGCGGCGCCGATTTGGAAACCGGAAGTATCATAAGACGTGCGAAAGCATTGATTCCGATTCTCATTCCGTTGTTTGTTTCCGCATTCCGCAGAGCAGAGGACTTAGCGCTTGCGATGGAATGCCGCTGTTATCGCGGCGGAGAAGGCCGTACACGTATGAAACAGCTCCATTTTTCACATCTTGACGGAATTTCAGCAGTAGCAACCGGTGTTGTTTTTGTTGCTGCCGTTTTGCTCGATGTCTTTTTACCGAAAATCATCTGACAAAGGAGGAACTATGACAAAAAATCTCTTGGTTGAAATCGCATATCGGGGAACAAATTATCACGGATTTCAGTTCCAGACAAATGCGCTGTCCATCACGGAAGTCGTGCAGGATAAAATCGAACAGGTTTTCGGACGGCGTGAACCGATTATTGGATGTTCACGGACGGATGCAGGCGTTCATGCAAATAGCTGTTTTTTCAGTATGAAGACAGATGTGCCGTTTCCGACGCATAAATTCCCCGAAGTGTTAAACCGTATTTTGCCAAAGGATATTGTTGTGCGTTCCTGCAGGGAAGTACCGCTCGATTTTCATGCGCGGTATTGCTGTAAAGGAAAAGAGTATCTTTATCGAATTTACAATCATCCTGTGAAAGATCCGTTTCTGTCGGATTTGGCGCTTCATTGTAAATTCCCGCTTAATTGTGCGCGAATGGAAGAAAACGCAAAGCCGTTGATCGGAACACACGATTTTACTTCCTTTTGCAATCCGAATCATAAAGAGGGTATGTCAACCATCCGAACCATTCAAGAGATCCGGTTTCTCCGCGAGAATGATATGGTTACGATGCAAATTCATGCGGATGGTTTTTTATATAATATGGTGCGGATTATCGTCGGGACATTGCTTGAAATGGAAGAAGGACGAATTCCGCATGGAACCATGAACCAGATTTTAGATGCACTTGACCGTTCAAAGGCCGGACGTACCGCTCCGCCTTACGGGCTTTATCTCAATCGTGTCGATTATTGAAAGAAGGTGATTGCTTGGCGGAGATTCAGAATCTTGAAGATTACCGGAAACAAAAAAAGCAGCAGAGCCGCAGAAAACGGTGGATTGTCATTGTTTGCATCTTGCTTGCTGCCGCATTGATCGCAGGAATTGCTGCGATTCTGCCGGCTGGTACGATTTCCCGTCTGTTTGATGGCGGCGACAGTCATTTTCCGGTTTCTCTTACAGGTGAACAACCGACTGACGTGTGTATGATGGAAAACGGATTTGTCGTCCTTTCAAAATCTTCTCTCACACTTTATCACATGGATGGAACAGTTCGAACCGAGCAGTTTCACGGATATACCAATCCGGTGATTTGCGAGCAAAACGGCGTTCTTTTGCTGTATGACCGCGGCGGTACTTCGTTTTTCACAATGAATTCTTCCGGCGATATTTCCGAGCAGAAAACAGATTTTTCGGTTCTGTGCGGACAAATTGCAAAAGACGGAAGTGTTGCAATCGCAACGACACATGACCAATATGCTTCCTATGTGCAGGTCTACGATAACAAACTGACGCTTAAATATTGGTTTGGCGCCGCATCCGATACGTTTTCCTCACTTGCATTTTCTTCAGACAGCCGCTATCTTTCCGCCTGTGCGATCGATACATCAGAGGGTCTGTTCTGTGCGGATATCTATCAGTTAGATACGCAAACGGAATCAGATGCGACCGTGCAAACCGTTTTAGATCTTCTTCCGCTTTCGATTACCTATTTGGACACACAAACGATCGCAGTTGTGGGTAAAGATGCAGTTGCCGTCATAGAGAACGGGAAAGAACCGGTCCGCTATGAATATGAAGGAGAACTCACACAGATGTCGTGTGAATTGCCGGGTGTTGTGACAGTCGTAACGGAAGTGCAGAAAAACGGTATTTCCTCAATCACAACAATCGGAAAAGAGGGAACAGCCACAGCGTCTGTCGAAATTGAGGATACACCGGTTGATCTTGATATTTCTAAAAATCAGCTTGTTTTTCTCGGCAACGAAGCCGTCTATCTTTTAAATAATCAGCTTAACATTACAAAAGAATTTCCGCTGGATCATTCCGTAGAAAAGATCGCATCCAGCGATGCAGCAATGATTCTATTGGGTGGGGAAGTCATTCAAAAACAGTATATCAGTTAAAACGGAGGATTTTATGCAGATTGGTTCCATTCTCTTAGATCTGTGTATGGTGGTCATCTTTTTTATCATTGTGATTTCATCATACAAAAAAGGATTTTTGAAAACAGTCACCTTAGCAGCCGGTACGCTTGTTTCGCTTATATTGGCATTTTGGCTCAGCGGATATGCGGCGGATTTTGTATTTACGACATTTGTTCGTCCCTCAGTGCTGCAAAGCATCAACGAAGCGATTGTTTCTTCCGGTGCTTCGGCAACCGTTTCCTCGGTATTACCCGCTGTGATTGCTGCGATTCCTGCTTTCTTTTTGAACCCAGTGCTTGCGCAATTTGGTTCTCAGGAAGCGTTAATTCAGAAAATTACGAGTGAAACCAGTGTGACAATTGATAATCTTGGGGAAGTTATTACAGACAATGTGTTAGAGCCTGTTATATGCGGATTGCTGCAGATGCTTTTCTGCTTGTTAATTTTCATACTTTGCGTTATAATAATAAAAGCACTTGCTTCTGTGTTTGGCGCAGTGCGTAGAATACCTGTTGTAGGTACATTGAACGCGGTGTTAGGCGCTGGTGTCGGTGTAATTTTTGCGTTGTCGATTTTGTTTTTACTTGGCCTTGTCGGCGCATTGTTTATTGCATTTTCAGCGGGCGGCGTTTCATGGTTTAATCAGGAAATAATCGAGAAGAGTGTGATTTATCAATTCTTTTTTGGATTTTTTCATATTTAAAAGAGGGTGCTTTTTATGACAATACCAAATTTGCTTTCCTGTTTTCGTATTATACTCATTCCGGTGTTCATTGTTCTTTACATAAACGTACCGGACGATCAAATTGCACTTTGGCCGATTCTGGTGTTAATTCTGTCGGGAATTACAGATATGCTCGATGGATTTATTGCCCGTCGTTTCAATATGATTTCTGATCTTGGAAAAATGCTTGATCCGGTAGCGGATAAGTTGACACAGGCAGCAGTAATCGGTTGTCTGATGTTCCGTTTTCCGGAGCTTGTCGTTTTGTTCGTTGTATATGTGATCAAAGAGCTTGCAATGATGATCGGCGGACTGGTCATGCTCAAAGGAAAAAGAAAACGCGTTCCTTATGCAAAATGGTATGGGAAGGTTTCTACTTTTGAAATGTATTTGGCGATGGCACTGCTTTTAATCTTCCCTGCAATCGGAAAACATCCGGTTGGAATTTGGACGATCATTGCAGTTTCCATGTTCTTAGTGATTTTTGCGCTTGTAAAATATCTGATTGATTATTTGAAAACACCTGCATGTGAGGGAGAATCAAAATGATTTGTAGTAAATGCAAAAAACGTCCGGCCGTTGTATTTGTACAGCGGATGGAAAATGGTCAGCCGGTCAGTGAAGGACTGTGCTGGGTCTGTGCCAAAGAAGCAGGTTTGCCTCAGGCAGAGCAGATTATGAAACAAATGGGCATTACCGATGAAGAAATGGAAGCGATGAGCGAGCAGCTGATGGAGCTTGCGGACGGTGATTCCTTCGAGCCGGGCGGCGCCGGAACAATGCCTGACTTTTTACAGAATTTATTCGGAGGCGCAAATCCGCTTGCACAGAATACGGCTGAACCACAAGCAGAAAAAAATAGTAATGCCAAAGGAAAAGATCAAAAGAAAAAGAAATATAAGTTTTTGGAGTCCTACTGCACCAATTTATGTGAAAAAGCGCGCAACGGCAAACTCGATCAAATCATCGGACGTGACCGTGAGATTTACCGCGTCATTCAGATTTTAAGCCGTCGGACGAAGAACAACCCCTGTTTGATTGGCGAGCCGGGTGTCGGTAAAACGGCGATTGCAGAGGGAATTGCACAGCGGATCGTTTCAAAGGAGGTACCGTTCCATCTGCAGGGAAAAGAACTCTATCTTTTGGATATGACCGCAATGGTCGCCGGCACACAGTTCCGCGGTCAGTTTGAAAGCCGTGTGAAAGGGTTAATTGACGATATTAAAGCTGCGGGAAATGTGATTTTATTTATTGATGAAGTGCATACACTCATCGGTACAGGCGATTCCGAAGGGTCCATGAGTGCGGCAAATATTATGAAACCGGCGCTTTCCCGCGGTGAAATTCAGGTAATCGGTGCTACGACATTTAATGAATATCGTAAAAATATTGAAAAAGATTCTGCTTTGGAGCGGCGTTTCCAGCCGGTTACGGTAAAGGAGCCCTCCATTGATGAATCGATTGAAGTTTTGCGCGGAATCAAGCAATATTATGAACAGCATCATCACGTCAAAGTTTCGGATGAAATTGTAAAACTTTCGGTCATCTGGTCTGAGCGGTACATTTCTGACCGTTTCTTACCGGATAAGGCAATCGACTTGCTTGATGAGGCGTGTGCGTGTGCATCCCTTGAGAGCAAAGAACTTTCTGATTACGCAAAGCTGAACGAACAGCTGCACGCATTGACAAAAGAAGAAACGGAATTAAGCGAAGCCGCTGAGAATCCAGATTTTGAACGGATTGCACAGGTAAAGGCAGAGCTGATTCGCGTAAAAGATGAGATAAAACCGCTTGAAGCAGCAATTGAGAACATTCCTGTTACTGTTTCTGATCTTGCAAAAGTCATTGAGCTGAGCACGGGAATTCCTGCGAATAAAGTCGCTGAAGATGATTATCAGAAAATCATTCATTTGGAGGAGCAGCTCAATCGCCGCATCATCGGTCAGCCGGAAGCAGTCAGCCAGGTTGTACGCGCAATCAAACGCAGCCGTTTGCAGCTTTCCACGAAAAAACGTCCGGCATCGTTTATCTTTGTCGGTCCGACCGGTGTAGGCAAGACAGAGCTTGTAAAGGTGCTGTCTGCGGCACTGTTTGATTCCGTAGATCCTGTACTGCGTTTTGATATGTCAGAATTCATGGAGAAACATACGGTTGCTCGTTTGATTGGTGCGCCTCCCGGATATGTGGGTTATGACGAGGCAGGCCAGCTTACCGAAAAAGTACGCAGAAAGCCATATTCCGTCGTCTTGTTTGATGAGATTGAAAAAGCACATCCGGACGTCATGAATATTTTGCTGCAAATCTTGGATGAGGGAAGAATCAGCGATGCGCAGGGCCGTGAGGTGAACTTTGAGAATACGGTGATTGTAATGACTTCCAATGCCGGTTCAAGTGATCAAAGTGCACTGCTTGGATTTAATCGCACGGCAAATGACATGGACAAAGAAAAGGCAATGAATGCACTTTCTTCGTTCCTTCGTCCGGAATTTTTAGGCCGTGTTGATGAAGTAATCGTATTTAATCGGTTGACGCTTGAAAATCTTTCTGAAATTTCGGGTATACTATTAGAGGAATTAGCACAGGCACTGAAAGAAAAGAATATCCGTTTGTGCTATGACGATCAAGCAAAGAGAAAAATTGCTGAATTGGCAGGCGGCGGAAAATATAATGCACGTGATCTTCGGAAGGTGATTCGTCACGAAATTGAAGATCCGATTGCGCAATATCTAATCGATCATTTTGCAGATCACGTGGAAGCAATTTCCGTTACTGCAGATGATACGCTCCGCTTAACATTCATGTAATTCTTTTTGCAAATTTTGAGGAGAATGATGGATGAAAAAACAAAGTATTGTTCTATTAGTGATGTTGGCTGTTTCTGTAGTATTCGCAGTCATTTGCGGCGGATGTTTACCCAAAACGCTGCAGGATGGCACATATACAGCCAAAATGGCGTCCGCAGATGAACACGGATGGACAGAAACACTAACATTAACCGTAAAAAATGGGGCAATCGTCGAAGCGGATTGCGATGCAATCAACGCAGACGGAAAGAGAAAATCAGAAGATGAAGAGTACAACAAGACAATGGAGAGCTTTGGAAGCGAAACAAAACCGAGCAAATTTTATCCGGAGCTTGAGCAGGGTCTTGTGAATACGCAGAAAGTAGACGCGGTGGCAGGAGCAACCACTTCTTCGGATGCGATGGAGAAGCTTTACAATGCGCTTGTTCCGAACATGGAAAAAGGAGACACTTCCGAGGTTTCTGTTACACCGTAACCGTCTGATTGAAAATGAACAGCTTGCAGGAAACATTTACACATAACGTGTAAATGTTTCCTGTGTTTTCAGGAGGTATTCATGGCAAAAAGAAAATGGGCCGGCGTTTTTTTAGCTTGTGTGGCGATATTATGTTCCGGTTGTTCCAAACCGTCACCCACATATTCTGAGTGTTATGTGATGGATACACAGATTACACAGCAAGTGTACGGACGCAATGCACAAAAAGCGTGTGACGCGGTCAATACACGGCTAAAGGAATTAGAATCACTGCTTTCGCTTTACGTTCCGACATCGCAGATCAGTAAAATCAATGAAAATGCCGGAAAATCTCCTGTAAAGGTGGATGACTATACATTTAATTTGCTGCAAAAAGGTGTATTTTTCAGTGAGCAGTCCAACGGATTATTTGATATTACGATTGCGCCGCTGTCCACGCTTTGGGGGATTACATCCGATCATCCGAAAGTGCCGTCAGAAGAGGAAATTGCAGATTGCTTACGTCTTGTGAACATTGAAAACCTTGTATTGGATGAAGAAAATCACACGGCTTTTTTAAAAGAAGAGGGAATGGCGATTGATTTAGGCGGAATTGCGAAAGGATATTTCTGCGAAGAAATCAAAGCGATCTATACAGAATATGAAGTGGACTCTGCACTCATTTCAATTGGCGGGAATATCTATACGTACCATCAAAAACCCGACGGTACCTCTTATCGGCTTGGCATTCGGAATCCGCTGTCTGATTCTGCGAATGATTTGATGGGGATTCTTACTTCCCATGATGAAGTGGTCGCCACGACTGGAACATATGAACGTTATTTTGTGCAAGACGGTGTGCGGTATCATCATATTCTCGATTTGGAAACAGGATATCCTTGTGACTCGGATCTCATTTCTGTGACGGTTGTCTCCAATGACGGCGCACTGGCGGATGCACTTTCCACAACCCTGTTTTTAGCAGGGAAAGAGGCCATTCCTTCTTACATCAATCATTCCGATTTTTCCGTCATTGTGATTGATGAAGACAATCGTGTGTATGTTTCGCCGTCACTTGCAGATCGTTTTACCATTGAAAACGATACGTTTACACTTGCGGATGAATTTGAGGAAGCAGCATGAAAGCAGAGCAGCAAAAACGAAAAATCATTTCAAAAGGCGGTATCATTGTCTTACTCATTGTAATTGTCGTGTCTGTGCTGATTTGGTGGATGTTTTCTAAAAAAGATGATTCGATCGGGACTGCACAGATCATGTTAGATGGAAATGTAGTCAAATTGATCGATCTTTCGACTGCAAAGGACACAACCTTTACACTTGAAAATTGCGAAAATGTGCACTTTGAGATTCAAAATCATCAAATTCGCTTTGTGAATGTCGAATGTCCCGATCATTTATGTGAAAAATTTGGATTTCTTTCGCATCCTGGAGAAACTGCAGTTTGTATGCCAAATCGTGTATCGGTGACGATTATCGGAACAGACAGCAAAACAGACACAATTGTGAATTAAAAGGCGGGGAAGCAATGAAAAACAGAATTTCGATCCGGACACTTACAACCACCGCACTGTTATTTGCGCTGTCGGTTGTACTGATGATTTTAGAGAATCTGATTCCGCCGATTCCGACACTGCCGCCGGGCGTAAAACTCGGACTATCCAATGTTGTCATTATGTACTCACTTTTTTACTTTGGAAAGCCGCGCACTTTTTTGCTGTTTGGCTTAAAAGTTGGCTTTGTGCTCATCACTCGTGGTGTGACTGCTTGCTTTTTAAGTGCGGCAGGCGGTTTTTTCTCTATTTTGGTGATGAGTTTGCTGCTTGCATTGCAAAAAGTAAAGCTTTCGTATATAATGATAAGTGTTTGCGCGGCGGTTACACACAATGCAGCCCAGCTTACTGCCGCAAGTCTTCTTTTATCAAGTACAGCGGTGTTTTATTATACGCCGCTGCTTGTCATATCAGGCGTTTTCATGGGGATTCTTACCGGCACGCTGCTTCGTGTCATGATGCCTGCAATGAAACGGTTAGACCGTGAAAACCAACAAAATCTTACTTCAGGGAGGTCAAAATGGCTATCATAAAAAGCAGAAAGTGTTTAGCGGGTGCGCATGTTGCACACCATAAAAACACCACGGAAAAAGAAACAAAGCAGCTTCCGCTTTCCAAAAAAGTGACCATTCCGCTGCTTCAGCACATGGGTGCGCCATGCGAGCCGCTTGTGAAAAAAGGCGATCACGTATGTACAGGTCAGAAGATCGGTGACAACAGCGCATTTTTCTCCGTGCCGGTTCACGCAAGCTGCTCTGGCGTTGTGGAGGACATTGTTTCGTTTACCAATATTGTCGGTGCCACATGCAAAGCGGTTGTGCTTGCAGTTGATGAGGAACAACAGCAAGCACCTGTCAGCCGTCCTGTCATTGAAACACGTGAACAGTTTCTGGATGCCGTCCGGGAAAGCGGACTCGTTGGATTGGGCGGCGCGGGATTTCCGGCGCATGTGAAATTCGGCTATCGTGACATTGACAAAGTGGACACGCTTGTCGTCAATGCCGCAGAATGTGAACCGTATATCACAGCGGATTACCGCACCTGTATCGAAGCGAGGCAGGATATTGTGGACGGTGTACGTGCCATCTGCAAATTCTTGAATTTAAGCCGTGTATTTATCGGGATTGAAGACAATAAAGCGTTTGCAATGGAAGTCCTTGACGAAGCATTTTCACCGGAAGATCATGTGACGGTCGTTTCGCTGCCTTCCGTATATCCGCAAGGTGCAGAAAAGTCGATTATTTATGCAACAACCGGCATCACTGTCCCGCGCGGCAAGCTTCCGGCAGACTGCGGCGTGATTGTTTCAAACGTATCTTCTGTTGCGCATCTCGGCCGGTATTTAAAAACCGGAATGCCGCTGATTGAAAAACGGATTACAGTGGATGGCGACGCGGTTTCTGATCCGCAGAATCTGATGGTGCGAATCGGCACACCGGTTCGGGATATCCTCACTTACTGCCATGTTTCGGAAGACGATTGCGGTAAGGTGCTGATGGGCGGTCCCATGATGGGATCTGCACTCGCAGATATTGACGCGCCGATCGTGAAAAACAACAACGCTGTGACCTGCTTTTTGGAAAAATCGTCATTGCTCCCGAAAACAACGGCATGTATTCGGTGCTCGAAATGTATCGGTGTCTGCCCGATGCGCTTAATGCCGGCAAAACTTGAAAAAGCATATGACAAACGAGATGCAGAACAGCTCGAGCGTCTTTGTGTCGATCTTTGCATCAACTGCGGCTGCTGCTCCTTTGTATGTCCGGCAAAACGCCATCTGGCACAGAAAAATCAGCTTGCAAAAGCGTTTTTGAAAGAACTCAAAAGCAAGGAGGACAAAAAGGCATGAGTAAATGGACTGTTTCCCCGTCGCCGCATATGCTGTCGTCCAATTCGACGTCAAATATCATGTTTGACGTGATTGTGGCGCTGTTTCCGGCGTTGCTTGTGGGCATTTATGTGTTCGGACCGCGTGCGCTGATTGTAACACTTGTGTGTGTTGCAGCGTGTATGCTGTCTGAATTTGTGATTCGCAAGCTGATGAAGCGCGACAATACACTCGGTGATTTCAGTGCGATTGTCACTGGTATTTTGCTGGCGTTTAACCTGCCGCCTCAGATTCCGCTGTGGGTGGCAGCACTCGGTTCCGTATTCGCAATCGTTGTCGTCAAACAGTTGTTTGGCGGAATCGGACAGAACTTCGCAAACCCTGCGATCACAGCAAGAATCTTTTTGTTTGTTTCGTTCTCCACGTATATGACAACCTGGACGGTACCGTTCGGTTATCAGCATATGGCGGACGCAGTTGCAAGCGCGACACCGCTTGTGGATATTGCTTCTGCAAATACGCTTGATCTGTTTTTAGGAAATGTCAGCGGCTGTATCGGTGAAGTCAGTGCGGCAGCGCTGCTGTTGGGCGGCATTTATCTTTCGATTCGCCGTGTGATCAATCCGCTCGTACCGCTTACATTTATCGGTACGGTATTCGTATTTACATGGGTGCTCGGAGAAAATCCAGTCAACCACATTTTTGCAGGCGGCTTGATGCTTGGCGCCATTTTCATGGCAACCGATTATTCGACCACACCGGCAACGCTTAGAGGAAAGCTCATCTTTGCGTTTGGATGCGGTGTGATCACAACACTTATTCGTGTGTTCGGATCGTATCCGGAAGGTGTTTCATTTGCAATTCTGCTGATGAATCTTATTACACCGCTGATTGACCGCTGCACGCAGACAAAACCGTTTGGAGCAGGAGGGAAACAGCATGTATAAATCGATTGTTAAACCGACGCTGACACTGACCTTGATTGCTGTCATTGTGGGCGCACTGCTTGCACTCACGTATCAGCTGACCGGTGTCGGCAACGCGTCCACCGGCATTGCGGCAGACAAGCTTGCCGAATATCAGCCGACGGTTCTGCCTTCTGCATCGAAGCTTGTGCAGGCGAATGTGACCTCTGAAACCGCAGGTTTTTTGGGTGCATATGTGGATGAAGGCGGTACCGGCTGTGCAATTAACATCAGCGCAAAAGGCTATCACGGAAACGACAGCTTAAACTTGCTCATCGGCTTTGATCAAAACGGCGCGATTGCCGGTATTTATGCGATTTCCACACAGGAAACACCGGGTGTTGGCACCAAAGCAACGGAGCCTGATTATCTTTCGGCATATATCGGAAAAACCGCACCGGTCACCGTCGCAAAAGACGGCAGCGGTGATATCGACGCGATTGCAAACGCGACGATTTCTTCCAATGCGGTCGGCGATGCAGTCAATCAGGCGTTTGCCATCTATGAAGAACTGAAAGGGGAGCTTGGACTGTGAGTTATTTAAAGACCTTCACCAAAGGCATTATTAAAGAGAATCCGGTTCTTGTGATGCTTTTGGGTACCTGTCCGACGCTTGCGGTCACAACGCTCGCCGTCAACGGACTTGGCATGGGACTGGCAACCACATTCGTGCTTGTCTGTTCCAATATCGTTATTTCGCTTTTAAAGAATGTCATTCCCAAAGAAGTGCGCTTGCCTTCGTTCATCGTGATTATCGCAGGCTTCGTCACATTCGTAAGCTTTATGCTGCAAAGCTATCTTCCGGATCTTTACAGTGCACTCGGCGTGTTCTTGTCGCTGATTACCGTAAACTGCATTATTTTGGGCCGTGCGGAAATGTTCGCAAGCAAAAATAATGTCGTTGCGTCCGCACTCGACGGACTTGGCATGGGCGTTGGTTTCACGTTTGCACTGCTGTGCATCGGTATCATCCGTGAACTGCTCGGAAGCGGCAGCTTTTTCGGCATTTCATTGGGCGACTGGTTTGAGCCGATCGGATTTTTCGCACAGTCTGCCGGCGGTTTCTTTGTGTTCGGCGTTGTCATTGCTGTGGTGAATGTCATTTCCCATTATAAAATTTCGAAGAAAAAAATCGGATGTGCAAACTGTCCGAATGCCGCTGCCTGCGGTGCGAAAGAGGAGGGCGCTGAAGCATGAAAGAATTGATGATTATTTTGTTCAGTGCAATCCTTGTCGAAAACTTTGTATTGAACAAGTTTATGGGCATCTGCCCGTTCTTGGGTGTTTCCAAAAAAATGAGCTCGGCGCTCGGCATGAGTGCGGCGGTTACGTTTGTCATGCTTATGGCAACGGCACTCACGTATCCGATCTACAAACTGCTGCTCGAGCCGTTCTCGCTCGATTATCTGCGGGTTGTCGTTTTCATTTTGATTATCGCGCTGTTTGTACAGCTGACAGAAATCATTATTAAACGCTTTGTTCCGCCGCTTTACCATTCACTCGGTGTGTATCTGCCGCTCATTACTACAAACTGTGCCGTCCTCGGTGTAACGATTCTGAATATCGACAACACCTATACGTTTGCGCAGTCGATGTTCAATTCACTGGGCGCAGGTGTCGGTTTTGCATTGGCACTTGTGATCTTTGCCGGCGTGCGCGAGCGTGTGGATGCGGCTGATCTGCCGAAAGCGTTCAAAGGCATTCCGGCAACGCTGATTGCCGCATCGATCGTTTCGCTTTCCTTCGTAGGATTCAGCGGAATTGTCGAGGGTATCTTCAAATAAGGAAAGGAGAATGTGCAAATGACAGTTTGGGATATTTTGATTCCGGTATTTATTTTTATCGGTCTCGGTGTGTTTGCCGGTCTTCTTCTTTCCGTGTTTTCGAAAATTTTCGCTGTGAAAACAGACGAAAAGGTGGAAGAGGTTGTAGCTGCACTGCCGGGTTTAAACTGCGGCGTCTGCGGCTTTTCCGGATGTGAAAACTACGCGCAGAACATTGTGCACGGCGGTGCGAAAACAAACCGCTGTGTACCGGGCGGCGACGAAGCGGCAAAGAAAATCAGTGCGATTATGGGCACTGCATTTGAAGATGTGACCGAGTGTGTTGCGTTTGTCGCATGTGAAGGCAAAGTACCGGAAAACACGTCCGATCTTTACACCTATGACGGCGAGCAGTCGTGCGCGGCATGCAGCCTTTACTATAAAGGCAAGGGTGTCTGCAACTATGGTTGTCTTGGATACGGCGACTGTGCAAACGTATGTAACTTCGGTGCGATTTCGCTTGACAGCGGTGTTGCGAAAGTTGATCCGACAAAATGCACCGGATGTACGATGTGCACCAAAGCTTGCCCGAACGGACTGTTAAAAATCCGTGAGCTCGCAAAACACGTTGTGGTCACCTGCGCAAGCTGTAGTGGCGGCAAACAGACGATTGCCAACTGCAAACACGGCTGCATCGGCTGTAAAAAATGCGAAAAGACATGTCCGAACGGTGCAATCACTGTGACCAATCAGGTGGCGTCGATCGACAGCGCACTTTGCACGAACTGCAAAGCCTGTATGGAAGTTTGTCCGCGCGGTTGTATTGTGGAATTATAATATGAGAAAGAGCGTGTGAACTCACACGCTCTTTTTTAAAAAAGGAGGAAACGGCTATGATGCGAATCGGTCATGGATATGATGTGCACAAGCTCGCGGAAAACCGGAAGCTTATATTAGGCGGTGTGGATATTCCGCATACCGTCGGACTGTTAGGACATTCCGATGCGGACGTGGTGACACACGCAGTGATGGATGCGCTGCTTGGTGCGGCGGCGCTTGGCGATATCGGACAACATTTTCCGGATACCGACGAAGCGTACCGCGGTGCGGACAGCTTAAAACTGTTAGATGCTGTGTGCAAAAAAATTAAGAATAAAGGGTATCAAATTTCGAATATCGACGCGACAATCATCGCGCAGGCGCCAAAGCTTTCGCCGTTTATTCCGAAGATGAAAGAGAATCTTGCACGTATCTGCGGGATCGATCCGGATTGTGTGAACGTAAAGGCAACCACCGAAGAACATCTTGGATTTACCGGCGAAAAATTAGGCATTTCCGCTCATGCGGTCTGCTTACTCTTTACCTAAAGAAAAAATGAACGTTCCGTCTTCTGCTTTGCATAGAATGGTGCAAAGCAGGAGGCGGATTTTTTTCGCAAAAGAAAGGGGAATTTTTATGAGACAGGAGCGCATTTTCATGGTACAATCGGTCACCTATGCCTATCGTGCGCGGGATGTATTGTTCCGGGCGGGGATTCGTGCAACGGTCACACGTGTGCCGCATGATCTGCGGGACGGCGGATGCGGCTATGGGGTACGCACTGCTGCAAACGAAGCGGATGCCGTTCGGATTCTTTCGCAGAATGGGATCAAGGTGAAACGTGTGATTTGACGGAGGAATCGGTAAATGATCTATTTTGACAATGCGGCCACCACGTTTCCGAAGCCGCTCGCCGTATCGCAGATGCTTACAAAAGCGTCCATGCAATACGGCGGGAATCCGGGACGCGGCGGTCATTCTTTTTCTGTTTTAGCAGGCGAGCAGGTTTATCGCACACGCGAGGCGGCGGCTTCCTTTTTTCATACGGTACCCGAGCGTGTGATCTTTACAAATAACTGCACCACTGCACTCAATATTGCAATCAAAGGACTGGTGAAAGAGAACGGGCATATCGTGATTTCAGATCTTGAACACAACGCAGTCTATCGTCCGGTGCACAAGCTCAGTCAAGAGGGAATCGCCGAATATACGATTGTCAAAACGTATGACGATGACGACCAAAAGACAGTACGGTCGTTTTCAGATGCAATCCGGGAGGATACCTGCCTTGTGGTATGTACCCACGCCTCCAATGTGAGCGGCCATATCCTTCCGGTCAGTGAGATCGGTGCATTGTGCAAACGAAGAAAGATTCCGTTTGTCATTGATGCGGCACAGAGTGCCGGCGTTGTTCCGATCGACTTTTCAAAGACGGGTGCTTGCGCGGTATGCGTTCCCGGACATAAAGGACTGTATGGGCCGGCAGGTACCGGTATGCTGCTGCTTTATGACGATCGCCTGCTTCAGACGATGATTGAGGGCGGTACAGGAAGTGTGTCAAGCGAAGCGGAAATGCCTGACTTCTATCCCGACCGGCTGGAAGCAGGAACACTCAATACATCGGGGGTTTTAGCACTCGCAAAAGGAATCCAGTTTGTGCGTAAGAACACACCGACACGTCTATTTTCACATGAAGAATCACTTTGTCGGTTTGTGCGGGAACATTTCAGTCGGATGCCGCATGTATTTGTCTGCCCGCAGGGTAAAAATCATGTGCCGATCGTTTCGTTCTCTGTCTTATCAAAGCACTCCGAGCAAACAGCTGCGGCGCTAAACCGAATGGGATTCGCACTGCGCGGCGGACTGCACTGCGCGCCGCTTGCACACACGCATTACGGGACGATGGAAAATGGATTGGTGCGGTTTGCGCCGTCTGCATTTAATACATTGGACGAATGCAGATGGTTTGTAAACGCAGTATATCAGTATCAAAAAGGAAAATGACGGTTCGTTTCACTCTGTTTCACTGTGCAAATGCGGTCAGTTTTTGTGTCAAATTTTGACCTTTCTTTTTTTGCATTTAGCAGGTATTATATAAGTGAAATCTATTTTGCAGCAGCGTCTGGATCGGAAAAAGAATACGCTGCGGCGATTTTTCTCATCAAAGGAATGAACAAATATGAATGAAACAGAGAAGACAGTAGCGTATCCGTCTGCGGCATATTTTCTTCAAAAGGCCAATTTACTCACTCCAACGCTTCAGCGTGTGGATGTGCATCCGGTTTCCTTGATTGAGCTGTATCAGGGAACAGAAGACTGGGCGTTTCGTGAACAGGCGCCGATCGGTCAGCTGTTTACAAGGACCTTTCAAAAAGGCGATCGTGTCTTGATCGATTTCGGAACCCATTGCGTCGGGTATGTCCATCTATCCATTTCGCCGGTCGGCAGTCCGCCGGATGCGCCGGCATACATCAAAGTGAAATTCGGCGAACATCTTTGTGAAATGGCAGAGGACAGCTCTGACTATCACGGAAGTTTAAGTGCCGGCTGGATTCAGGAAGAGTTTGTGCATGTGGATGTCATGCCGGCAGAGCTCGATTTAAAACGGCGCTATGCGTTTCGCTTCATGGAAATCGTCATAAAAGACACCTCTCCGAAATATCAAATCAAGGTGGATCATCTTTCTTGCGAGACTGTTTCAAGCGCTGATATGAACACAGTACCGGTGATTTCCTGCAGTGATCCGCTGTTAAACGAGATTGACCGTGTGTCTGTAAAGACGATGCACGACTGTATGCAGGAGGTTTTTGAAGACGGTCCGAAACGTGACCGCCGGCTGTGGATCGGCGATCTGCGGCTGCAGGCACTGACCAACTACGAAACGTTTCAAAACAACGATCTTGTCAAACGCTGCTTGTATTTATTCGCAGGACTTTGCCAAGAAGACGGCAGAGTCAGCGCCTGCGTGTTTACAAAACCGTCGCCGATTACCGATGATACGGTACTGTTTGATTATTCTCTGTTCTTTGTTTCCTGTCTGCACGACTACTATATGCACACCAAGGATTTGGCGTGTGTAAAAGAACTCTGGGAAACAGCGTGCCGTCAAATTGCGATTGCAAAAACCTATTTGGGAGAGGACGGTGTCCTGCGTGATCGGAGTGACTGGTGGTGTTTTGTGGACTGGAACGATGCGCTCAATAAGCAGGCAAGCGCACAGGCAATCTTTATTTATGCAGTAAAACAGGCATGCACACTCGCAGATGTGCTTAAGGATGAAGAGAAAAAACAGGAATTTGAGGAATTGTCCGATACACTCATTGACGGCGCAAAGCATGTGCTGTGGGATGCTTCGAACGGATTCTTTGTAAGCGGCGCGGAACGTCAGATTTCATGGGCTTCGCAGGTTTGGTTTGTACTGGCGCAGGTGTTTTCTAAAGAGGAAAACGCAGCGCTTTTAAAACGGCTCATCCAGAAAAATCCTCCCGTAAAGATGATCACACCGTATCTCTATCATCATTTCATTGAGGCGCTGTGGATCAGCGGAATGCAGACAGAGGCGATTAAACATCTCAAATCATACTGGGGCGGCATGATCGCAGACGGCGCGGATTGCTTCTATGAACTATATGATCCGGCGGATAAACTGGCTTCTCCGTATGGCTCACGCATCATCAACAGCTATTGCCATGCCTGGAGCGGTACACCGGCTTACTTTATCCGCAAATATTTGTGCTGACACGAAAAAGGCAGGCTTTTCGATATGATTCGGCAGGAAATTTTAAAGGAACTGCTTCCGTTTACAGCGGAAGAGCTTGAATTTTTAGACGGAAGAAAAACAATCAACCGCGACTTGTACATGAAAGCACAGGCGAATGTGATAAGCAGCAGTAAACTGCTCACACAGGGCAAACTCATCACCATTCGTCCGCATACACGGTTTGTGCATTTCCCGGAACACACCCACGACTATGTCGAAATGGTTTATATGTGCGCGGGCAGTACGACGCATCGGATTAACGGCAGAAAAGTGGTACTCGAAGAAGGCGATTTGCTGCTACTAAGCCAGCACGCGCGGCAGGAAGTATTTGTTGCGGGAGAAAAGGATATTGCAGTCAATTTTATTGTGCTGCCCGAGTTTTTTGACAGTACGCTCCGGATGCTCGGAGAGGAAAATTCGCCATTAAAACAATTTGTTGTGGATTGTCTTTGCGGCGGAAAAGAGACAAAGGAGTTCATGCACTTTAAATTAAACGGCATTCTTCCGGTACAGAATCTGATTGAAAATCTCTTGTGGACATTGATTCAGGACATGCCCAACAAGCGCAGCATCAATCAGACGACAATGGGACTCTTATTTTTGCATCTTTTAAACTATACCGATACGGTTACATACGACAGTGAAAATGAAGAAGCTGTCATCAAAGTGCTTCGGTATATTGAGGGCAACTACCAAAACAGCAGTTTAACAGAAGCCGCCGCGTTTTTGCACTATGATTTGTCGTGGCTGTCCCGGCAGATCAAGAAAGAAACCGGAAAAACATATACGGAGATTTTGCAGGAAAAGCGGATGACAAAGGCGGCGTTTCTCTTAAAAAGCACGAATCTGAATATCGCAGAGATTGCCGCAGCTGTTGGGTATGATAATTTAAGTTACTTTTATCGATTGTTCTTTCACACCTACGGACTTTCACCGAAAAATTATCGGACAACGTGTGAATAAACAGCAGGGGGGATTTTTTTGAACGGATATCTTGCGGTCGATATCGGTGCGTCGAGCGGCCGTCATATTTTCGGATGGATGGAAAACGATAAGCTTTTCACTGAGGAAGTATACCGCTTTCAAAACGAGATGAAGCGTGAAAACGGTGCGCTTGTTTGGGACATGGACGCGCTGTTTGAAGAAGTGTTAAATGGTATTCGCGCATGCAGAGAACAGCACAAAACGCCAAAGACGATCGCGATTGACACCTGGGCAGTCGATTACGTGCTGCTAGATGCACAAAACCATCCGATTCTTCCGGTTTATGCGTATCGGGATGCACGCACGAAAGGAGTCCCGCAAGCGGTAGAAAAGCTCATTTCCATGGACGAGCTGTATCACCGTACCGGCATTCAAAAGCAGAACTTTAATACGATTTATCAACTCTATTGCGATCAACAGGCCGGCCGGCTTGAAAACGCCGCGCATTTTCTCATGATACCCGAATATCTGTCATACCGATTGACCGGAATATGCACAAAAGAGTATACCAACGCAACGACGACAAACCTCGTTTTTGCCGATTCCTGCGAATGGGATGAACAAACAATCAATACGCTTTCGCTTCCGCGTCGTTTGTTTGACCCGCTCAAGATGCCGGGAACTTTGATCGGTTCGTTTTCAGAGGAAGTGAAAACAGCGGTCGGGATGGATTGCGATGTTGTTTTTTGTCCTTCTCACGACACCGCCAGTGCGGTTGCCGCATGTCCGCTCGAAGAAAACACAATCTATCTTTCGTCGGGAACGTGGAGCTTAATCGGCGTGGAAACCAAAACGTGCATTACGAACAAAGAAGCACAGATGCATAATTACACAAACGAAGGCGGCATTGATCTTCGGTATCGGTTTTTAAAAAATATCATGGGGATGTGGCTGTTTCAAAATATCAAGCAGAATCTTCACAATGAATATTCGTATGATGCCATGATGCAGCTGGCGAAAAGCAGTCAGGTTGTTCACTATTTTGATGTCAATGACCCGGATCTCACAGCGCCCGAAGACATGATCACGGTAATCCGAGAAAAACTCGGTGATCGATCACTCCCGCTTGCGGATTTATTAAACTGCGTCTATCATTCATTGGCGGCAGCATATGGACAAGCTGTCGATGAACTCGAACAGATCACAGGCCGGCAGTTTGACAGAATCCACGTCATCGGCGGCGGAAGTCGGGACAGCTATCTAAATGAACTTGTTTGCCGGTACACAAAAAGACGTGTGTTCTCAGGTCCTGTGGAGGCAACTGCAATCGGTAATCTGATGTCGCAGATCATGGCCGATCAAACATTATCATTGGCACAGGCAAGAGCGGTCGTTTCCCGCTCATTTGATATCAAGGAGGTTTTTTAAACATGAATGCGTATGAACGCGCAAAAGAATGGTATGCGTCCTATGGCGTGGATACAGAGCAGGCACTGAATATGCTGCGTGACATTCCGATTTCCGTTCATTGCGGGCAGGGCGATGACGTCACGGGATTCGACCAGCCACAAAGCTTGTCCGGCGGCATTCAGGCAACCGGCAATTATCCGGGAAAGGCAACATCTTACGAAGAACTGATGCAGGACATAGACAAGGCATTTTCACTCATCCCCGGCAGAAAAAAATTAAATCTTCATGCAAGCTATGCGATTTTCGAAGACGGAGAATTTGCCGACAGAGATCAGATCAAGCCGGTTCATTTTAAAAAATGGGTCGAATATGCCAAAAAACGGAATCTGGGCATTGATTTTAACCCGACGCTGTTTTCCCATTCCATGGCGGACGATAATCTGACGCTTTCTTCACCCAATCCAGAGGTTCGGAAGTTTTGGATCAATCACTGCAAACAGTGTATCCGAATCTCCGAATATTTTGCAGAAGAAACCGGGATGCCGTGTGTTATGAACATCTGGATTCCGGACGGATATAAAAATACACCGGCTGACCGGCTTGGCCCGCGTGCACGTTTTAAGGAATCATTGGATGAAATTCTGAGCATTCCATATGACAAAACCAAGGTGTATGTAACGCTCGAGTCAAAAGTGTTCGGTATCGGACTTGAAAGCTATACGGTCGGTTCCTCGGAATTCTGCTTAAGCTACGCAAAGGAAAAAGGAATCACACCGCTTTTAGACAACGGTCATTATCATCCGACCGAGCTTGTGAGCGACAAGATTTCATCTCTTTTATTGTTCCATCAAAATCTCGCACTGCATTTGACCCATTCTGTCCGGTGGGACAGTGATCACGTTGTACTGCTCGATGAGGAAACGATGGAGATCGCACGCGAGATTGTAAGAAGCGGTGCGCTCAATCGTGTATTCATTGCAACCGATTATTTTGACGCTTCGATCAATCGGATTGCCGCATGGGTACTCGGTGTGCGAAATGTGCAAAAGGCACTGCTGTGTGCGCTGCTTGAGCCGTCAGCAAAACTGAAAGCATTACAGGAAAGCGGTAATTTTACAAAGCTTATGGTGATGAAAGAGGAACTCAAAACTGCGCCGTTTGGTGACATCTTTGCAGAATATCTGCGGCGCGAGCAGGTACCGCTCGATTATTACAAAGAGATTGAAGCATATGAACGAGAGGTTTTGATGGCAAGATGAAAGATATTTTAACAGCACCGTTTGTCGAAGAGATGAAAAAGATGACAGCCAACATGTATCGGCTTGGCTGGGACGAACGAAACGGCGGAAACATCAGCTATTTGTTAGACGAAAACGAAGTGTCGGAGTATTTGGATACAGCGCATGTATGCAGAACGATACCGATCGGGTTTTCTGCACCGTCGCTGATTGGAAAGCTGTTTATTGTGACCGGTACGGGAAAATATTTTAAAAATGTGGCGGACGATCCGCAGACGAATTTGGGTATTATCCGGATTGCAGAAGATGCGCAGACCGCGGAACTTCTCTGGGGATTTGCGGATGGTGGAAAATTTACGTCAGAACTTCCCGCGCATTTGATGAGCCATATGGCAAGACTGGCTGTTGATCCGCAAAACCGCGTCATTATGCACACGCATCCGACCCATACGCTTGCAATGAATTATGTGCATGAACTGGACGAAAAAGCACTGACGCACACGCTTTGGGAGATGTGCACGGAATGTATTGTGGTATTTCCGGACGGTGTCGGCGTACTGCCATGGATGCTCTGCGGCACGAATACAATCGGTGAAGCAACCGCGCAAAAAATGAAAGAATTCCGATTGGTCGTATGGGCAATGCACGGCATGTACGGCGCGGGAAAAACACTGGATGAAACATTCGGACTGATTGAAACAGTCGAAAAAGCGGCGCAGATCTATATGCTGACCGCTCATCTGCCGCGGATCAATACCATCACAGATACACAGTTAAAAGACTTGGCAGAACTTTTCGGCGTTATCTACCGAAAAGACTTTTTAAACCTGTAACGGAAGCAAAGGAGAAGCACTATGACACTGACAGAGAATGTTTCTGCAATTTTGCATGAAAAACCGTATGACTATATGCCGGTTGTTTCGTTTGGATTCTGGAATGAAACGCTTCAAAAATGGGCAAAAGAAGGACATATCACAAATGAAGAGGCGCAGGGCTATGCACAGTACGGCGACAACTCGCCGGCAGATCAGTCTGTGATGAAAAAGCTCGGATTTGATTTTAACTGGAATTCCTGCTTTGTCACAAACTGCGGACTGTCCCCGACGTTTGAGCCTCAAGTTTTAGAGCGGCGCACCGATCAAAGTTATGTGATGCGTGATGAGCAGGGACTCATTATCCTCCAAAAAGATGGAATTGTTTCGATTCCGGCTGAAATCGGAACGACACTCACAGACCGCGACGTTTGGGAAAAAGAATATCTGCCAAAACTTCAGTGGAACAAAAACCGTGTGGATTTTGATACGCTGAACCGCATCAAGACACAGGAGCGAACGATTCCGGTTGGTATTCACTGCGGTTCGCTTGCCGGATATATGCGCAATCTGCTTGGATTTGAACAATTTTGCTATTTGCAGGCGGACGATGAAGATCTCTTTGCCGAAATCGCGGACACGATCGCAGCGCTTTGCTATCAAAATACGAAAACTGCCTTAGAAAGCGGTGTGCAGTTTGACTATGCGCATTTTTGGGAGGATATCTGCTTTAAAAACGGTCCAATGATTTCACCGGAGGAGTTTGATCGGTACTTTGGCCGTCATTATAAACGAATCACCGATCTTTTAAGCGAATATGGAATTGATATTGTTTCGGTGGACTGTGACGGCTTGATCGATGCACTTGTTCCGGTGTGGCTCAAAAACGGCGTCAACACCATGTTCCCGATTGAAGTAGGAACATGGAATGCAAGTATTGCTTCATGGCGCGCACAATACGGAAACCGAATCAAAGGTGTCGGCGGAATGAACAAAACAGTCTTTGCAAAAGACTTTGAGGCTGTTGACCGTGAGATTGAGCGGCTCATCCCGCTCATCAAAGCTGGCGGTTATATTCCGTGTCCCGATCATCGAATCGCACCGGATGCAAAATTTGAAAATGTTCAGTACTATTGCAGCAAATTAAGAGAAGCTTGTTCAAAAGAGAACAAATAATTCCTTTTACACAGCAAATCAAAGAATTGTCTTTGATTTGCTGTTTTTTATTGTATGCCGGACAAAAAAATACGTTTGCTTTATGAAAAACGGAAGAAAATATAGTGTATCGCTTGAATTACAAGCGAAAAATTGATAAACTATTAAAGTAGGAAAAAGAAAGCAAAGGGATGACGTATATGAATTTTGTAGAGGATTTTTTCAATCAGATCTATGGTGTGTTGCGCACATTTACTATTTTTGATGCCATTGACATTATCCTGCTCGCTTACATTACTTATGTCGTCATCAATTTTGTCAAGGAAACACGAGCGGGACAACTTGTAAAAGGTGTGTTGCTTCTCGTTGTTTTTTATTTCCTTGCCGTACAGTTTAATTTAAAAGCAATGAGCTTTCTCTTTCAAAATATCTTTCAAATCGGTATCATTTCGCTTATCGTACTATTTCAGCCGGAAATTCGCCGGGCACTTGAACGTGCAGGAAGAACAAAGGTTGCTGATTTGAATGTGTTTGGAACAGATGATGCAGAGCGTATGGCTGAAACGTGGGAACATGGAATCGAACAGATTTGTGAAGCCGTTCGCAGTCTTTCCAAAACGAAAACAGGTGCACTGATTGTCATTGAGCGAAAAACAAGGCTTGGCGAGCAGGTAGACACCGGTGTGCTGCTGCATGCAACGATCAGTACAGAATTGCTTTTAAATATTTTCTTCGTCAATACGCCGCTGCATGACGGTGCAGTGATTGTACGTGACGGACGAATTTTAGCAGCGGCATGTTTTCTGCCGAAACCGCAAAACGAAGAACTCATTGCAACAAACTTTGGTTCCCGCCACCGTGCGGCTCTTGGTATCAGTGAGGTTTCCGATGCAATTACCATTGTGGTTTCCGAAGAAACCGGTACGGTATCGACGACGGAAGACGGTCAGATGATTCGAAACTTTACGCCTGAATCACTGGCGGAGCATTTACGTGCAAAACTGATTCCGACCGAACACGAAGAGAGCCGTACGAAAAAGCTGGTTAAGAAATTCACGTTTTGGAGGAGGAAAAAACAATGAAATGGAATTTTGCTTTTTCAAAACTGTTGGATAATAAAAAATTTTTAATTGCGCTTTCCATCATCATCGCGGTGATCGCATGGTTTACCGTAGCAACAACGTTTGATCCTTATCAGGAGCGCGTAGTTACCGATGTACCGATTACATTGAATCTTGCCGGAACCACTGCGGAAGCGCAGCAGCTCAGCGTCATTGAAGGCGCAGATGCAACAATCAATGTAAAAATTCAAGGAAAACGTTATTTGATTGCGGATGTGACAGCAGACGATTTTATTGTCACACCAAATCTGACATCTGTAACTGCGCCGGGTCAATATGAAGTTTCACTGAGTGTACAAACCAAAGATCCCAATGAATCCGACTTTTCGATTCAGGATTATACACAGACTGTCAAACTTCGGTTCGATCATGTAAAATCGGTAAGCTTTGATCTTGAAGCAAAAGCGGATTTTGTCACTGCAAAAGAAGGCTATATCAAGGAAACACCGACTGCAACGCCGAGTTCTGTCATTATCACCGGTGCACAAACTGAGATCGAACAGATTGCAAAATGTGTTGTCGAATACAACAAGTCAGCCGTTTTGTCAAGCACCTTGACCGCTGAAGGTGAACTTGTTTTGTATGATGCGTCTGGCGAAAAGTTAGACTTAAAATATGTTTCTTTTTCAGAAACTTCGTTCCAAATTACCGTTCCGATTTATCTGGAAAAAGAATTCCCGATTGAACTAAGCTTTATCAACACAAACGGAATTGACACATCGAAATTTAGCTATACGTTATCCGCAGAAACGGTACACTTAGCAGGTCCGGAAGAAATCATCAACAAACGTGAAAAAGTAACAATCGGTCCGCTTGATTTAACAAAGCTCGATATCGGAACTGTATTCACGTTCCCGCTTGATTTGGATGCCGGCGAAATTGATATTGACAATGTAGGGGAAGTAACGGTCGAAATTGACAGCAGCAATTTTGAAAAAAGTACAATGCAGATTCTTGCGGATAATATTGTGTTAAAAAATGCACCTGCTGATTTGGACGTTACACTGCACAGCACATCAATCAATAATATTAAGATGGTTGGTGATAAATCCGACATTGAATCGTTGACTTCAAGTGAATTGTTTGCCTCGGTTGATTTGACGAATATCGAAGAAGGGACCTCACGTGTACGAGTTTCCATCTATGCAACCGGCAACAAATTTGTATGGGCAGTAGGCGAATACTATGTCACGGTGAAATCAGAAAAGAAAACGTAAAGGAGTATTTATGCCAATCATTGTTTCAAATATCCGCATCGGATTAGAAGAGCCGGATGAAGCAGCATTTGCAATTGCAAAAAAGCGGTTACAAATTCCTTCCGACCAAATAACATCCTGTTATTTTTATAAACGTTCTCTCGATGCGAGAAGACGAAACAATATCTGTTTTGTCGTTTCCGTTGTCATGAATCTTCGTGGCAACGAAGAACAGATTGTTTCTCGTTGCGGCGATCCGCAAATTGTATATAAACCTATTGATACACTGGACGTAACAATCGGATGCAGAACTTTGCTGCATCCGATTGTTGTGGTTGGAATGGGGCCTGCCGGACTGTTTTGCGCGTATCTGCTCGCAAAGCATGGCTATCGTCCGGTTTTATTTGAACGAGGCGGCTGTATGGAGGAACGTGCAAACGCGGTCGATTCTTTTTTTAAAGGCGGTGCGTTTGATTCGCGTTCGAATGTGCAGTTTGGCGAAGGCGGTGCCGGTACATTTTCTGACGGAAAACTCACCACGCGGATTTCCGATGGCAGGTGCCGGTTTATTTTGGAGGAATTTGTCCGCCACGGTGCACCGAAAGAGATTCTTGTCACTGCAAAGCCGCATATTGGAACCGATCAGCTGCGCGGAGTGCTCATTTCCATGCGAAAAGAGATCGAACGCTTAGGCGGCAAAATCTATTTTAATAAGCAAGTTGAGCAAATCCATGTAAAAAACGGCGCTGTCTGCGGCATTACGGTAGACGGAGAAACGATTGACACCGAGCAGGTTGTATTGGCAATCGGTCACAGTGCGAGAGATACATTTCGTTCTTTGCGTCAGTCAGGCATTCCGATGGAAGCAAAAGAGTTCTCCGTTGGCGTGCGAATCGAACAGCTGCAAACAACGATTGACCGCGGACTGTACGGTAATCTTGCGGGGCATCCACGGCTGCCCAAAGGAGAGTATCAACTTTCCCACCGGCAAGACGGACGCTGTGTCTACACCTTTTGTATGTGTCCGGGCGGCTATGTGGTACCGTCCTGTTCTGAGGAAAATACCGTTGTCACAAATGGCATGAGTGAGCATGCACGTGACGGAAAAAATGCAAACGCGGCGCTCGTGGTATCGGTTGGCGCTGCTGATTTTGGAAACGATCCATTTGGCGGCATCGTTTTTCAAGAGGAGCTTGAACGAAACGCCTTTTCATTGGGCGGCGGCGAATATCGTGCGCCCGCGATGAATGTGGGTGCTTTGATGGGCAAGCAATCGGAGAATTTGCGTATTACTTCTGTGGCGCCGACATATGCACGCGGTGTGACCGGCGCATCATTTGCAGCGCTGTTTCCGGCTCCGATTCTTTCCATGCTGCAAACAGGACTTTTCCGTTTTGACAAAAAGCTCCCCGGTTTTTCATCGCCGGAAGGAATTTTGACCGGTCTGGAAACGCGTACATCCTCACCGGTTCGGATTGTGCGGGATTTAAAAACATACCAGTCAATCGGTGCGGCCGGACTCTATCCCTGCGGTGAAGGTGCCGGGTATGCCGGCGGTATTATGAGTGCCGCTTGTGACGGCATTCGTGTGGCACAGGCAATCATGGCGCAGTTTGCGCCGATGGAATAAAGAAAGGGCATGAAGCTATGAACGAATCTGAAGCAAAACAGAGAATAGACGAGTTGTGTGATTCTCTCAACCGCTACAGTTATGAATATTATATGGAAAATCAGTCGAGCATCAGCGACTATGAGTTTGACCGATTGCTAAGTGAATTAAAACAACTCGAAGCGCAGTTTCCGCAGTTTCTCCGTCCCGATTCACCGACACAGCGTGTCGGCGGTGAGAGTGACAACACGTTTGAAAAAGTCACACATGTTGTGCAGATGGGCAGTTTGCAGGATGTGTTCAGCGAAGAAGAACTGTTCTCTTTTGACAGTCGGGTGCGGGAAACGCTTACACCGGAATATGTGGTGGAACCGAAAATCGACGGACTTTCCGTTTCGCTTGAATATACAGACGGCGTATTTACGCGCGGTTCGACCCGCGGCGACGGTTTTGTCGGCGAAGATGTGACAATGAATCTAAAAACGATTCACTCCATTCCGCTCAAATTAAAAGAGCCAATCCCGTTTTTGGAAGTGCGCGGTGAAGTGTATATGCCGCGGGAATCGTTTGAAATGCTTGTTGCAGGACAGATCGAACGTGGTGAGGAGCCGTTTAAAAATCCGCGGAATGCGGCGGCAGGTTCGCTCCGGCAGAAAAACTCAAAGATCACTGCGCAGCGAAAACTCGATATTTTTGTGTTTAATCTTCAGCAGGTGGAGGGTGTGTCATTTGAAACACACAGCCAGACACTTGATTATTTAAAATCGCAGGGATTTCAGGTTTCCCCATCCTATCTGCAGTGTGAAACGATGGAGCAGGCGATCGAAGAGATTCGCAAAATCGGTCAAAACCGCTATGAATACCCGTTTGATATCGACGGTGCAGTTGTAAAGGTGAATAACTTGTCAGATAGAGAGCGCCTCGGTGCAACGGCAAAATACCCGAAATGGGCGGCGGCATTCAAATATCCGCCGGAAGAAAAGGAAACAACACTTTTAGATATTGAAATCAATGTGGGACGCACCGGCGCGCTTACGCCGACTGCCGTATTTGAACCGATTACGCTCGCAGGTACGACTGTGAGCCGGGCGGTACTTCACAATCAGGATTTCATCGACGAAAAGGATATCCGCATCGGCGACGTGATTCGGGTACGAAAAGCCGGTGATATCATTCCAGAGGTATTGTGCAGTGTTTCGCATGCACAGGATAGTATGCCGTATCAGATTCCGCGCACCTGTCCGTCCTGCGGAGAACCGGTCGTACGGGAAGACGATCAGGCAGTGTTGCGGTGTATCAATCCCTTGTGTCCATCTGCGGTGTTTCGGCAGATTGTGCATTTCGCTTCCCGGGATGCCATGAACATTGATGGCTTAGGTCCTGCTATGATTCAAGCGCTGATTGCCAACGAGCATATTGAGTCGGCAGCTGATTTGTATACGCTTGACCGAAGTGAGGTCGAGGCGCTTGACCGTGTCGGTGAAAAATCAGCGCAGAATTTGTTTGACGCACTGGAAGCATCAAAGAAAAATCCGCTTTCAAGGCTTGTTTTTGCGCTTGGTATCCGAAATATCGGCCAAAAAGCATCAGAACTTTTGGCACAAACGTTCCATACAATGGACAAACTGGCTTCGGCGGAGTATAATAGCATTATGGAAATCGACGGCTTTGGCGAAACGATGGCACAGAGCGTCGTGGAATATTTTTCGCGTCCGCAGGCAATCGAGCTGATTCAAAAACTAAAAGATGCAGGTCTGCGAATGGATGAGCCACAAAAGCAGCAGGAAAGTGCTGTGTTTGAAGGGAAAACATTCGTTTTAACCGGTACGCTTCCGACACTTTCACGCAAAGATGCGGCGGCAAAGATCACTGCAAACGGCGGCAAAGTCACTTCTTCGGTTTCCAAAAAGACAGATTTTGTGGTGGCAGGCGAGGATGCCGGGAGCAAGCTTACCAAAGCACAGTCGCTTTCGATCCCTGTTTTGTCGGAAGAAGATCTGCTTCGCATGATAGAATCGGCGCAGTCCGATGCAAATACACAGGAGGGTTCTCATGAAGGTTGATGTAAAACGTCTTGCAAAACTTGCAAGAATCCGGATTTCGGAAGAACAGGAAGTCCGCTATGAACAGCAGATGCAGGATATTATCGAAATGGTTGAAAAACTGCCGCCGCTCGAAAGCCGTGACAGTCTGGTTGATCCCGATCATCCGATGACATTGCGCAAGGATGTTCCGTCAGCACCGTATAAACGCGACGATATTTTGAAAAACGCACCACAGGTACAGGCTGGCTGTGTTGTTGTGCCGAAAGTGATCGAATAAATAAAGGAGTACAAAGACAATGGAATTATATAATCAAACGGCAGCTTCCCTTGCAAAAATGCTTCAGAACAAAGAATGCAGCAGTGTCGAAGCAACACAGTCTGTGCTTGATCGAATTGCCGCAGTGGAAGATACCGTTGGTGCATTTGTCACCGTAACCGGCGAAGAAGCACTGCGCCGTGCAAAAGAAATCGATGACCGCCGTGCAGCAGGTGAGGAGCTCCCGCCGCTTGCAGGTGTTCCGGTTGCAATCAAAGACAACATCTGCACCAAAGACGTCAAAACAACTTGTTCGTCGAAAATGCTTGAAAACTTTGTTCCGCCATACAACGCAACCGTTATGGAGCGGTTAAACCGTGAAGGCACTGTCATGGTCGGCAAACTCAATATGGATGAATTTGCAATGGGTTCTTCCTGCGAAACATCCTATTTTAAAAAGACGAAAAACCCACACAATCCGGAGTATGTGCCGGGCGGCAGCTCAGGCGGCAGTGCAGCAGCTGTTGCAGCTGGAGAAGCGTTTGTTTCGCTCGGTTCAGATACCGGTGGTTCCATCCGTCTGCCGGCATCCTACTGCGGCGTGATCGGATTAAAACCGACTTACGGCAGTGTTTCCCGTTACGGTCTTGTCGCGTTTGCATCGTCACTTGACCAGATTGGCCCGTTCGGTCGTTGTGTTGCAGACGTCGCAATGACATATTCCGCAATCTGCGGTCACGATCCGTATGATGCAACCTCCGCAAACCGCGCATATCCGCAGTTTACAGTTGGCGGCGCAGGTGACATGAAAGGCAAAGTCATCGGTATTCCGAAAGAATATTTCGGATTGGGCGTCAGTGCTGAAGTGCATGACCGTGTAATGAAAGCGGCAGAGCTGTTCGAGAAAAACGGCGCTGTTTTGAAAGAAGTTTCGCTTCCGAGCACACCGTATGCGCTGTCGGCTTATTACATCATTTCCTCCGCAGAGGCATCCTCGAACCTCGCACGTTTTGATGGTGTGAAATACGGCTACCGTACACCGGAGTTTGAAAATCTCACCGATTTGTATGAAAAAACACGCAGCGAAGGCTTCGGCGATGAGGTGAAACGCCGTATTCTGTTAGGTACCTTTGTACTGAGCAGCGGTTATTATGATGCATATTATAAACGTGCAAAACTGCTGCAAAAACAGATTCAGCAGGAATTCTCTGAAACATTCTCCTCATGTGATCTCTTGCTCACACCGACTGGCACCGATACTGCGTTTAGGCTGGGCGAAAAAGAATCTGATCCGCTTTCTATGTACGCAAACGATATCTGCACTGTCACAGTGAATATTGCAGGTCTGCCGGCAATCAGTGTGCCGTGCGGCAATGCTGCAAACGGACTGCCGGTCGGCATGCAGCTCATTGCGCCGAAATTTGAAGAACAGCGTCTGTTCACGGCAGCCGGCTGCTATGAAGCACTTACAGAACAGCCGCTTTGCCCAGTGGCATCACTTTGATCGGGAGGATTTGTACCTATGAATTATGAAATGGTCATCGGCTTGGAGGTTCACGCAGAGCTCTCCACCGAAACAAAAATTTATTGCAGCTGTAAAAATGAATTTGGTTTCGAAGTAAATACGCGCTGCTGCCCGATCTGCACCGGTATGCCGGGCACACTGCCGACGCTCAACGAAAAAGTCGTCGAGTACGCAGTGAAAATGGGCTGTGCGCTGCACTGTGATATCAATCAGGTCTGCAAACAGGATCGTAAAAACTATTTTTATCCGGATTTGCCGAAAGCATATCAGATTTCGCAGTTTGATATTCCGCTTTGTGAACACGGCTATGTCGATGTTCTGGTCGACGGAAAAGAAAAACGCATCGGTGTTACCCGCATCCACATCGAGGAGGACGCAGGCAAGCTGTTACATAACGACAGCTTCGCCGGTTCACTCGTTGACTTTAACCGCTGCGGCGTTCCGCTGATTGAGATCGTTTCTGAGCCGGATATGAGAAGTCCGCAGGAAGCAAAAGCATATCTCGAAACGATTCGTTCGATTCTGCAATACTTAGATATTTCCGACTGTAAGATGCAGGAGGGTTCGATTCGCTGCGACGTCAACGTTTCGGTGATGAAAGCCGGAAGCAATGAATTCGGCACACGCTGCGAGATGAAAAACGTCAACTCGTTCTCGGGTGCTGTCCGTGCGATTGAATATGAGGCAAAACGTCAGATCGAGGTGCTCGAGGCAGGCGGCGTGATCGAACAGGAAACACGCAAATGGGACGATGCAAAAGGCGAGAGCATTCCGCTGCGCAGTAAGGAAGACGCACAGGATTACCGCTACTTCCCGGAACCCGATTTGCAGACCATCGTGCTGACAGACGAGTTTGTGGAGAACATCCGCGCATCCATTCCGGAACTGCCGAACGTAAAAGTGGCGCGTTATCTGCGTGACTATGGTTTACAGCAGATTGATGCGGAGCAGCTGGCGGACGATCCGCAAAAAGCTGCATTGTTTGAAGAAGTGCTTGCAGAGAAAAAATGTACGCCGAAATCCGTGTGCAACTGGATTCTTGGCGATATTGCAAAACTCATGAATGAGAAAAATTGCACGCTTGCCGATCTTTCGATCAAAGCATCTTCACTTGCATCGCTGCTTTCAATGATTGAATCCGGTGCGATTTCCAATGCAATCGGCAAAAAAGTGTTTGACTTGATGCAGGAATCCGACAAATCACCGGAAGAGATCGTTAAAGAGAACGGTTTCGCACAGATTTCCGATGAAGGCGCACTGCTTGAGATCGTCAAAACAGTGCTTACTGCAAATGAAAAATCGGTTTCCGATTATCGCGGCGGTAAAACAAACGCACTCGGTTTCTTGGTTGGTCAGTGCATGAAAGCATCCAAAGGCAAGGGAAATCCAGCAAAAATGAAAGAATTACTGCTTTCGATGATCAAAGAAGCATAATCAATAACAAGGCAAAAAGCCGCCGCCGTATGCGGCGGCTTTTTCTTTAAAAAAGGAGTGAAATATCGAATGAAACGGCTGATTGAAATTTGCTGTTGTAGTGTGGATGATGCGATTACTGCTGCACGAAACGGCGCAGATCGTATCGAACTGAATACATCCATCGAATGCGGCGGACTCACACCGTCCATCGGGATGCTTGAAACGGTGAAGGCACACGTTTCGGTTCCGGTGATCGCGATGATTCGTCCGCGTACCGGCGGATTTTGCTACACCTCATTTGAGTTTGAATCGATGAAACGGGATGTACAGCGGCTGCTTGACTGCGGTGCGGACGGAATTGCCGTCGGTATCTTGAAAGAAGATGGTACGTTCGATCTTGCACGTATGAAGGAAATGGTAAATATTGCGAAAGGGCAGGGCAGGGAAGTTGTATGCCATCGCGCATTCGATGTTTCCGCAGATCTGTTCGTTTCTGCACAGCAAATGATTGATCTTGGTGTAACGCGCATTCTCACCTCCGGCGGATGCGCACGTTGTTTGGAAGGCGGACTTAAGCAAATCAATGCGCTGTATCAACAGTTTGGCAATCAAATTGAATGGCTTGCATGCGGAAGCATTCGTCCAAACAATCTCGCTGAGATTCTTGCACAGACCGATGTCCGGCAATTCCATATGGCACCGATGATGACTGTTTTGGATCAGAGTATGAACGGAAAGACGATTCGATTCAACGGAATACCGGAAGAATCATCATATCGAACAATTGATCCAAAGATGGTACAGGCAGCGTGCAAAATTGCTGTGCAGGGATAACCTGAAAATCTGATACCCTCTATTTCGCTAAATGAAAATTTAGCGAAATAGAGGGAGCAAAAAAGACGAGGAAACCATATGAATGTATCTTATGAAGATTATCCGAGCGTATTGCGCGATTACTTTTTTTATATCCGAACGATCAAAGGACGCTCACAGCGAACCGTTGACGGATATGCAATCGATCTGCGCGGATTCTGCCGGTTTTTATTAAAACAGCGCGGATTGTTTTCGGACTGCGGATTTTCAGAAATTCCGATTGATTCCGTTACAGTCGATCTCTTAAAAACGGTTACGTTGTCCGACGCATATGAATATTTGCATTTTGTCTCAGATTCCTGTGACAATCTGCCGAAAACGCGTGCACGCAAAGTTTCGGCTTTAAAATCTTTTTTTCATTATTTATCAGAAAAATCACATCTGATCGACTATAATCCACTGACCGAATTGGAAGTTCCTGCGGTTAAAAAATCACTTCCGAAATATTTGACGCTTGAACAATGTTATGCGTTGCTTTCAAATATTGACGGTGAATTTCGCGAGCGCGATTACTGTATGACAACGCTTTTGTTAAATTGTGGAATGCGTCTTTCGGAGCTTGTGTCAATTAACTGTGCAGACATCCATGAAAACACCTTGAAATTATTGGGAAAAGGTAATAAAGAGCGTATTGTTTATTTGAATGATGCGTGCTTGAGCGCAATCGAAGCGTATCTCCCCATCCGTGCCAAACTTGCAGCAAATGGAAAAGAAAAACACGCACTGTTTTTAAACCGGCGTGGTACACGGATCGGTGCGCGGCGTGTGGAACAGATCATTGAAGCGCAGCTTGCAAAAGCCGGACTTTCTCAGTATGGCTTTTCGGTACATAAATTGCGGCATACGGCGGCGACCATTATGTATCAATACGGTCACGTCGATATTCGTATTTTGCAGGAGATTCTCGGTCATGCAAATCTTGGAACGACACAAATTTATACGCATATTTCCGACGATCAGATGGAAAAGGCATCAAAGAGCACTCCGCTTTCCAATTTAAAGCCGCCCTCTCCTGCTTTAAAAAAAGCATCTGCGCAAGAAGAAGCAGAATCCGAAACACAACAGGATCAAATGGATGAACAAAAAACATTATAAAAAATCAAAACCACTAGTAAACTAGTGGTTTGCTCAGACCCCAGAGGGGTCAGTACTTGCTGACCCCTGGAAGGGGTACTGAGAGTTTGTCATCGCATCACTACTACAGGCAGCCGCTGAAAGCGGC
>CALXAM010000085.1 GCA_944386285.1 uncultured Clostridia bacterium
AGGTAAATCCGGCGGACGAGTCCGATGGGCGCGGCCGGCATCGGCAGACAGCAGGCAGAACTCAAGTCACCACCCCACAGCCGACACCCTGCCCGTTTCCCACAAACGGCAAACATCGGCATGAAAAGAACCGGACGAGTCCGGCGGACGTGTCCGGCAGGTAAATCCGGCGGACGAGTCCGCCAAACAAATACCAATCCCCGCAAAGGAGGTCTTTTATGAACGCGAACGCACGGACGCACCGGATCAGTGCGCCGCAGCTTCTGATGCTGCTGTTCCTTTCGCGGATGTTCAGCGTACTAAACATCTCGCCCGTATTCGGCACGCTTTATAGCGGCATGACGCTTTTGCTCGGCACGCTGCTCTCCTTTTTTATCCAGTGTGCGTTTTTGATTCCGCTTTGGCTGCTATCACGCCGCTATGGCGGCAAAACGCTCATCGGATGTGCCAGTGATGCAGGCGGCGAATGGCTCAAAAAAGGAGCGGCGCTCCTCTTTCTTCTGATGTTTTTCATTCAGATCTGCGGCAGTCTTTCGGCATTTTCCTTTTTCATGACCTCGATTGTATTTCAAAACGCTTCGTCTGTCCTCATTCTGATCCCGTTCTTCCTTGTGCTCATCCTTTGCGTACGCTGGGGACTCGAAAGCTTTTCCCGCGCGGCCGCCATCTTTTTCTGGCTCTTTTTGCTGTCTGCGGCGTCGATCTGCATTTGTGCCATCCAAAGCGCCGATCTTTTCAATATCACACCGCTGCCCACACAAGGTGCGTTTCATAACATTTTCTCCGCCGCGCTCGGTGAGATCTCCAAAAACGGCGAGCTTTACTGCCTGCTGCTGCTCTATCCCTCCCTGCGTACCCCCAAAAAAGCCGCGCATTCCGGGTTTTGGTTTTTACTGCTCACGTGCGTCTTTATGCTCGTCACGCAGACGGTCATTTTATCGGTGCTGTCCGACTTCGGCATGGAACAGACGTATCCGTATTACGCATTGGCGTCTGTCGTGGATCTCTCCGTATTGCAGCGGCTTGACTCGTTTCATATGTCGCTTTGGATTGTCTGCGCGTTTTTCCGGTCGCTTTTATACCTCTTCCTGTTTAAAAAGTGTCTTGGCACCTTTGTAATAAAGAAGAAAGCGCGCGCCGTTTTGTTTTACAGTCTGGCAGTTTTTCTGTTTTTCGGCTCCGTCTTTTTGGCGGATCATCCGCAGGCGGTGCGCGCGCTCAACACCTCGACCGCCATCGTGCCGACACTGCTCGCCTTTGTCTTCCCGCTCGTCTTATTCATTCTCTTAAAACGAAAGGAGAAGCGTAATGAAACCAATTCGCCGCAAAAGACGCATGGTGCTCTTATGGGCGCTGACCGTTAGTCTGCTGTTTTCCTGTACGGGGTGCCTCTCCTCCACACCGTTAAACCGTCAGTCGATCGTGCAGGCAATCGGCATCGACTATGAAAACGGCGGATATACACTGTCGTTTCAGATTTTTTCACCCTCGGAGTCGGGCGGCTCAAACATCGGCGCGTCAGCGGATAACGCAAAGCAGATCACCTCGACCGGAAAGACCGTATCCGAAGCCATGGCAAACAGTGTGCTCGTACAGGGAAAGCGGATGTTTACCGGACAAAACCGTGTCATTGTGATCGGGAAAGCCGCCGCCGAGCAAGGACTGTTAAGCGCTTTGGGCTATTTCGGCGGCGATCCGTCCACGAGCCGCAACGCGCAGGTGCTCTTTTCGCAAACGACCGCATCTGAAATTCTCGGCGCAAAGGGAAATCAAGGCATTCTCCCTGCTGAGATGCTCGAACAGATTGCGGAAAACGCCGGCCAACACGGTAAAATTCCAAACGTCAAACTGTTTGAGGCGTTAAAAGCCGCAGACGAAGACGACAAAGGTGTCCTGCTTCCTGTGATTGCGCAGACGACACAGGATAGCCAGAGCGAAAGCAGTACAGAGCAAATTGATTCGGTCAGCACGGTGCATCTGACGCAGGCAGCAGCGTTTACAAAGGACGGCTTTTTCTGCGGAATCTTTGACGAGGACGAAGCCCGCGGGGCATTGTGGCTGTTGGATGAAATGAGTCGCACAAAACGGACGGTTACCGCCCCCGGACAGTACACCGCCGCGCTCGAGTTCTATGAGGTGGATACGACGCTTTCGCCGGTTCTGAATCAGGACAAGATCTCGTTTCATTTAACGGTTTCCTGCCGGGCAAGCCTCACGGAAACAGTGCTTACAGGTTCATCGGCGGCGCAGCTGACCGAGGATATCACCGCGCGCGCACAAGCGCTGATTGCTGATGAGTGTAACGCCGCATGGGCGCGCGCTGGGGCGCTTTCCACGGATTTATTCCGGCTTAAAGATCATATCATGCAAAAAGATACTGCACGATATGAGCAGGTCAAGGATACGTTTGATGAAACGCTGTCCGATTGTCTGCTGACGACGTCCGTTACGGTCACGATTGACCGCTACGGCAAGGAATACCTGCCGTTTTCCTGATGGGTGCAGACACGTCTGCACAGACACGCCTGCTCGGGCACGCCTGCTTATTCCACCCCACCAACCGGCGGAACAACCGAAGCACACCCCACAGGAAAGCGGTTCCCCCTCCCCCGCAACCGGCAGGCGGTGCAAAGAAAACGGCACACGTCCAAATCAACCCCAAGAGCGCACCCGCTCGAACGTATCCCCACAGACACGTCTGCTTATCCCCCCGCCAAGCGGCGGAACAACCGAGGCATACCCTGCCGCCAAAGCGGTTTCCCTTTTCCCGCAACCGGCAGGCGGTGCAAAGAAAACGGCACACGCCCAAGGCAACCCCAACAGAACACCCGCTCGAACGTATCCCCACAGATACGTCTGCACAGACACGCCTGCTTATTCCACCCCACCGGCAACCGGCAGAACAACCAAAGCACATTCCCGCGGAAATGGCGGTGTTCCCCCTTTCCCACAACCGGCAGGCGGTGCAAAGAAAACGGCGCACGCCCAAGGCAACCCCAAGAGCGCACCCACTCGAACGTATCCCCACAGACACGTCTGCACAGGCACGCCTGCACAGACACGCCTGCTTATTCCACCCCACCGGCAACCGGCAGAACAACCAAAGCACATTCCACCGCGGAAATGGCGGTGTTCCCCCTTTCCCACAAGCGGCAGGCGGTACAAAGGAAACGGCGCACACCCAAAGCAACCCCAACGAGCGCACCCACTCGAACGTATCATCACAGACACGTCTGCACAGACACGCCTGCTTATTCCACCCCACCGGCAACCGGCAGAACAACCAAAGCACATTCCCGCGGAAATGGCGGTGTTCCCCCTTTCCCACAACCGGCCGGCGGTGCAAAGAAAACGGCGCACACCCAAAGCAACCCCAACGGGCGCACCCACCCGAACGTATCCCCACAGGCACGTCTGTACAGACACGTCTGCACAGGCACGCCTGCATGGTCACCCCTGCTTATCCCACCAGCCAAGCAGCAGGACAACCGAGGCACGCCCCACATGAAAGTGGTTCCCCTTTTCCCACAACCGGCAGGCGGTGCAAAGAAAACGGCGCACGTCCAAATCAACCCCAACGAGCGCACCCGCCCGAACGCATCATCACAGACACGTCTGCACAGGCACGCCCGTATAAACGGCACTTGCGCCCCCCGGACGAACCCAAACAATCAAACATCCAATCATCCTGTCGGCTTTTAAGCGAAAGCCGGCCTTTTCCATATTTTTTCGAAAACCTCATTGACTTTTCATGCAGCACGTGATATAATCGAAATCACTTTAAAGCATAAAAGCTTTAAATCAAAAAAGCAACATGGAAAGAAGGCGGTGTGCGTGGCAATCAAACTCATTTTGCTGGTCCTGTTTTTCGGTTCGATGATCTTCATCGGGATCTACGCAAGAAAGCACGCAACGAATGTAAGTGATTTTGTTTTAGGCGGCCGCGGCGTCGGCGCATGGCTGACGGCGTTTGCGTACGGCACGTCCTATTTTTCCGCGGTGGTCTTTGTCGGATACGCGGGTCAGTTCGGGTATAAATACGGGATTGCCTCCACCTTTATCGGACTGGGCAACGCCTTTTTAGGAAGTCTGCTCGCGTGGGTGGTGCTCGGCAAGCGCACAAGACTGATGACCAGACGCTTAAAGTCTGCGACGATGCCCGACTTCTTTGAAAAGCGGTTTGACAGCAAAGCGTTAAAAATCGCGGCGTCCGCGATTATCTTTATTTTCCTTGTCCCCTACACCGCCTCGATCTACAACGGTTTATCCCGTCTGTTTGAGATGGCGTTTCACGTGCCGTACTGGGTCTGTGTCGCGGGAATGGCGCTGCTTACATGCATCTATGTTGTTGTCGGCGGCTACATGGCGACTGCGATCAACGACTTTGTTCAGGGCATCATCATGCTTGTAGGGATTGTGGCAGTCATTGTCGCAGTTTTAAACGGACAGGGCGGTTTTACGGCGGCGATCGAATCGCTCTCTGCGATTCAAAGCGAAACGGCGCCAAATATGCAGGGTGCGTTTACCTCGTTCTTCGGACCCGACCCGGTTGGATTGTTTTTCGTCATCATTCTCACCTCGCTCGGCACTTGGGGACTGCCGCAGATGATTCACAAATTCTACGCGATCAAAAATGAAAAAGCCGTCCGCACCGGTACCGTGATCTCGACCGTCTTTGCCGTGATCGTATCCGGCGGCTGCTACTTCTTAGGCGGCTTCAGCCGGCTGTTCGGCGGAGAGGCGATCATGGAAAACGGCGAAGTGGTCTACGACGCGATCATTCCGCACATGCTCTCCACTCTGCCCGATCTCTTAATCGGCATTGTGATTATTTTAGTGCTCTCGGCGTCGATGTCGACGCTCTCCTCGCTGGTGCTCACATCGAGTTCCACACTCACACTCGATTTTTTAGGCGGCACAGTCTTAAAAAAGATGACCGAGCGCGGACAGCTTTTGCTGATGCGGATTTTCGTGGTGTTCTTTGTGGCGCTGTCGGTGGTCTTAGCGATTGACCCGCCTGCGTTTATCGCACAGCTCATGGGCATTTCGTGGGGCGCGCTGGCAGGTTCGTTCTTAGCGCCGTTCTTATACGGGCTGTACTGGAAAGGCGTGACGAAAGCGTCTGTCTGGGTAAACTTTATTGTCGGCATTGGCATCACGGTGTTCAATTTGTTTGTTCCGGTCTTCTCCTCACCGATCGTCGCAGGTGCAGTGGCAATGATTGCAGGACTCGTTGTCGTTCCGGTGGTAAGCCTTGTGACACCGAAACTCTCGAGTAAAACGATTGCGCATGTATTTGACGATCCGCCGCACAATCCGGACCCTGCCGAATTATAAAAACATTCTAAGAATCCCTTCTAAAAAACCCCTCCTTCGCATATGTTTTGAAAAAAGCAATGCGTCGGAGGGGTTTATGGTTACAATAAGTTTATGTATGATTGTGAAAAACGAGGCGGACACGCTCGCGCGGTGTCTTGACTCCGCAAAGGAGATTGCCGACGAGATCATCATTGCAGACACCGGTTCAACCGATCAAACAAAAGAAATCGCTGCCGCTTACACCGATCGGATCTATGATTTTAAATGGATCGGCGACTTTTCGGCGGCACGTAATTTTGCCTTTTCCAAAGGGACAAAGGACTATTTGCTGTGGCTTGACGCGGATGATGTGATCTTAGAGGAAGACCGCGCGCGGTTTTTAACGCTCAAGCAGACGTTAGACCCTGCGGTCGATATTGTGATGATGCCATATCACGCCGGATTTGACGAGTCGGGGCGGCTGACACTTTCGTATGACCGGGAGCGGCTGTTAAAAAACCATCACGGCTATTACTGGGTTGACCGGGTACACGAATACATTCCGCCGGTCGGAAACATCATACGAAGCGACTGCGCGGTCACACACCAAAAGCTTCATCCGGCGGCAAAAGGGCGCAATCTTTCGATTTACCGTCAGATGGAGCGCGAGGGCGTACAGTTCACACCGCGCAATCTCTACTATTTTGCCAGAGAACTGTTTGAAAACAGCGAGCCGCAGGAAGCCATCCGATATTTTCAAGCGTTTATCGACACGAATGAGGGGTGGGTCGAGGACGTCATCAGCGCGTGTTTTCATCTGTCGGCCTGCTATCAGATGCTAGGAGATTCCGCACAGGCGCTCACCGCTTTACTCAAAAGCTTTCAGTTTGACCGGCCGCGTCCGGAGATCTGCTGTCAGATCGGATACTGGTTTAAAGGAAAGGACGCGACAGAAACCGCGCTGTTTTGGTTTACGCTTGCGGCGAAGCTCGGCGAACTGCCGCAGGAGGCAGGATTTATTCTGCACGACTGCCGCGGCTACATTCCGTATCTTGAGATGTGCGTCTGTTACGACCGGCTCGGCGAGCGGGAAAAGGCGATCGAATGCAACGAGCAGGCAGCACGGTTTTACCCGGACAGTCCGGCGGTGTTGCACAACCGCGCCTACTTCTCCCGTTAATCACGGCACCTTGCGGCGCTTGCAGCGCGGCGGTCGCTTCGCGCATTCTCGGGGCACCTGCGGTGCGGCGGTCGCCCCTTGCGGGGCGGATTTTCTGGGAAGCGGGTGGGATACCTTTGCACGTGTGCTTTCTTAGGGGGCATTTCTAATCAAAATAAAACAGCAGGGAGTTCCCTGCTGTTTTTCATTGGATTCCTATTTTAAGTGGAAGCCGTTTTGCTCGGCAAACGCCGTATGTTTTCGGATCGTTTCTTTCGCCGCTTTTACAAAATCCGCAATCATTCGAATTTCATAATCATTGCAATCCGACACAAGCGTCTGAATTTCCTGTGAGAAAATCTCTTTTGCGGATAGGACATTGTCGCACAGCAACGAGTCGACTGTAACACCAAGTGCATTTGCCAGTGAAACAGTCGTCTGTAAGCTTACTTTGGTATATCCCGTTTCAATATTACTCATGTGCGTTGTCGAAATACCGGCACTTTCCGCCAACGCTTCCTGCGTCATGCCCATACGCTTACGTGCAAGTTTCACCCGTTTCCCGATTGCTTTATAATCCAACTCCATGAAAAAATCCTCGCCATCACTCTACTTTCTTCTATTGTATTGATTGCCGTAACGTATTATAATAAACTGTATAAATATTTACTTTATATAGTTTATGTTTTTTAAAAAAATTACCCGGATTATTGAATGAATCATCTGCGACACAGTTTTTGATAAATTGGGATTTGTATTTTGACACCTCCCTGTAAGCCTATTACCCTTTCACGACTGAAATGCAACTCATTAAGTTTATAAATACAATAGTCTGGATTAAAAAATATTGCATGAGGCTATTTGCATGATATACTTTTATTGAAAGAAGTGATATTTTGAATAACAGAATTAGAAAACTTAGAAAGACGCTTGGACTTAGTCAAGCAGAATTCGGAGAAAAAATAGGAGTAAAGCAAGGCACAGTTGCGGGTTATGAAAAAGGAATAAGAACACCTTTAGATGCTGTAGTTTCTCTCATTTGCCGTGAATTTAACGTAAGTGAACGATGGCTCCGCACGGGTGAAGGCGATATGTTTGTATCCGTAAGCAAAAAGCAGGAAATCGAGGCTTTTGCCAGACGCATTATGTCTGAAACACCTGATGATTTTCGCTTACGATTTTTTGCCGCACTCGCTGAATTAAATGAGGAGCACTGGAAACTGATTGAGGAAATAGTCGAAAAGATTTCAGAAATAAAAAAGAGTGAGTAAAGTTACTCACTCTTTTGGCTGGGGTAGCTGGATTCGAACCAACGGAATGCAGGAGTCAAAGTCCTGTGCCTTACCGCTTGGCGATACCCCAATAAATACAAATGGGGTGGATAATGAGACTCGAACTCACGGCCTCCAGAGTCACAATCTGGCGCTCTAACCAACTGAGCTATATCCACCATATCAAATATTATAAAATTTTTGGCACGCCCAACAGGATTCGAACCTGTGGCCTACTGCTTAGAAGGCAGTTGCTCTATCCAGCTGAGCTATGGGCGCATATCAAATATGTTCGCGGCACAGCACCGCTAAAACAAATGGAGCGGGTGATGGGAATCGAACCCACGCGACCAGCTTGGAAGGCTGGGATTCTACCATTGAACTACACCCGCATCTGTTCGTGTCAGCCGCCCCTGTAGGGCCTCTCGCCGACGACTATTGCATTATATCAAACACGGCACAATTTGTCAAGCATTTTTTCAAAAAATAATTTTCTGAATTCCCCGCAAGCGATTTGAAAAGGCCGTTTGAATCTGCTATAATGAAGAAAAAACTTTCCTATCCTTTTTTGAAACGGAGTTGTTTCTCATGAAAATTCGCAAAGCGATCATCCCTGCCGCAGGTCTTGGCACTCGTGTTCTGCCCGCGACAAAAGCAATGCCGAAAGAAATGCTTCCCATCGTGGACAAACCTGCCATCCAGTATATTGTAGAAGAGGCAGTCAAAAGCGGCATTGAAGATATCTGCATCATCACAAACCGCGGCAAAGGCATCATCGAAGACCATTTCGACCGCGCACCTGAGCTCGAAGGCCGTCTGCTCGAGAGCGGAAAACAGGCAATGTATGACGAGGTCGTGTCGATTGCCAACCTCGCAAACATCACGTTTATCCGCCAGAAAGAGACCAAAGGCCTCGGCCACGCTGTCTACTGTGCAAAATCATTTGTCGGCGACGAGCCGTTTGCTGTTCTGTACGGCGACGACGTCATCATCGGCGAAGATCCAGTCTGCGGTCAGCTGATGCGCGCATATGACGAGTACGGCCTCGGCTGTGTCGGTATCAAAGAAGTCGCAATGCAGGACATTTTCAAATACAGCTCCATGAAAACCGCACCGCTGCACGACAACCTCTACCGCATCACCGACATGATCGAAAAACCGAAAGACGAGAGCCATGTCTTTTCCCTGTTCTCAATTCTCGGCCGCTGTGTGCTTCCGGCGAAGATTTTCGATATCCTCGAAACACTGCCGAAAGGTGCGGGCGGCGAATACCAGCTCACCGACGCCATGAAGCTCCTTGCACAGAAAGAGGGCATGGTCGGTGTAGACTTCACCGGTATCCGCTATGATATGGGCAATAAACTCGGCGTGCTCAAAGCAATCGTCGAGGTTGGACTCAAACACGGCGAAGTCGGCGAAGGCTTCCGTGAGTATCTGCTCGATCTGGTCAAGACACTCTAAGTTTACGCATTTTATAGTGACAAATAAACCGCCCGTCGGGAAACGTCCGACGGGCGGTTTTTCTCTATCTTTCCCCCTATTTTATCCATCTCCCACCCGCTAAGCGGGATTGGTCGCCTTCGGCGGAAGCATCCTTAAGGAAAGTACCCACTTAAAGGCACCACACTCACTTTCCAGAGAATCCACGCCGTTAGGCGTGAGGTGCCGCACCGCAGCCGGCTAATCCCGCGCCTTGCGGCGTTTCCTCGCCGCGGCTGTGTGCTCCCTAAGAACTCCCACCCACTCCCTAAAGAATGCGCACCGCAGGTGCCAGGCTAAGCCTGTTTCCTCCGCCGCGGGAACATCCGCGGCGGAAGTGCCCCCAAGGAACGTACCCATGCAAAGACCTCCCACCCGCTCTCCAGAAAATGCTCCCCCGCAAGGGGCGAGGTGCCACGCTGCAAGCGCCCGCACCTTCGGTGTTTCCGCCGCCTTCGGCAGAAATGCTTTCCAAGGAAACAGCCATGCAAAGACTTCCCACCTGCTCCCCAGAAAATGCGCGAAACGACCGCCGCACCGCAGGTGCAGCGTAAAAAAGCGTGTGACGAAATTCGCCACACGCTTTTTATCTGATTATTTACGCAAATTCCTGCGAAAAGGCAGTCCGTTACATAGAAACTTCCACTTCACCGGTAAACACAGTTTTTGCCTCACCGGTCATGAACACTGCCTCATCGGTATAGCAGATCACAAGCTCGCCGCCCGACAGCTTCACCGTGATATCGGTGTTCTTCTCGCAGAAGCCATTCAAAACAGCCGCCACTGCCGATGCACAAGCGCCTGTGCCGCAGGCGAGTGTCTCGCCGCTGCCGCGCTCCCATACGCGCATTTTGATCGTCTTTTTGTCGATCACCTGTACAAACTCGGTGTTGACGCCCTGCGGGAACAGGGTGTTTTTCTCAAACACTGGTCCGATGCCTGCCAAATCGAGGCTGTCCACATCGTCGCAGAACACGACGCAGTGCGGATTGCCCATCGATACGCAGGTGATATAACGGCGCGCACCGCCGATGGTCACCGGCTCGTTGACGATTGCTTTTCCGGACAGCATCACCGGTACACGATCCGGCTCGAGTTCTGCTTTGCCCATGTTGACGCAGACACTGTCGACCTTGCCGTCTGCAATGCGCAGCGAGAGGTCTTTGACACCGCTTAATGTCTCGACTGCGATCCGGTCGGAGTTTACAATGCGGTTGTCGTACAGATATTTACCGACACAACGGATGCCGTTGCCGCACATTTTGCCCTCGCTGCCGTCTGTATTAAAGATGCGCATTTTTGCTGCTGCAACATCCGAACGGCAGATCAGGATGACACCGTCACCGCCGACGCCGTAATGACGGTCGGAGAGAATGCGGGTCAGTTTCTCCGGATTGTCGATCTCCTCATCCATGCAGTTGATATAGATATAGTCGTTGCCGCAAGCCTGCATTTTAGTAAATGCGATCTGTTTGGTCGATTTTTCCGAAACACCGCGGCGTGTATTCATGTGGTTGATGTCCACAAGCTCCGTGTTGTTCTCGGTGAATCCGCTCTTCAAGCTCTCTGCAAGCGCGCTTGCGGTATCAAGCGACGTTAAGCACGGCACACCCAGCTCCACAGCTCTGCGGCGCAGCTTCACGCTGTCTCTTGCCGGCAGACGTCCTTTTGCGGAGGTCGAGATGATATAGCTGATGCGTCCACTCTCCAGGAGTGTCTTTGTATTTTCGGAAGACTCGTGAATCTTCTTAACCGCGTTTACAATCAGTCCTGCGTCACGCAGCACCGCAGCGGTACCCTCTGTTGCGTACAGCGCAAAGCCAAGCTCCGCATAGCGGCGTGCCACATCGGCGATCTCGCCTTTATCGGAATCTTTGACGGTGACGAGTACGCCGCCCTCACACTGCATCTTATAGCCTGCTGCCACAAGACCTTTGTAGAGCGCTTCGTCGAGCGAACGGCCGATGCCCAGTACCTCACCGGTCGATTTCATCTCCGGCCCGAGCTGAACGTCAACGTCCGCGAGTTTCTCAAACGAGAACACCGGCACTTTCACGCAGATATACGGCGGAACCGGATACAGACCGGTGCCGTAGCCCATAGATTCGAGCGACTCGCCGAGCATTGCACGGACAGCCAGGTCGACCATCGGCACGCCGGTGACTTTACTGATATACGGAATTGTACGGGACGAACGCGGGTTGACCTCGATGACGTAGATCTCGCCGTCGTGCATGACGTACTGGATGTTTACAAGACCTTTTGTGTTGAGTGCAAGCGACAGCATCTTTGTATACTCGAGCAGACGGTTCTGCTGTGCGCTTGTGAGGTTCCATGCCGGATACACTGCGATGGAGTCGCCCGAGTGCACGCCTGCGCGCTCGATATGCTCCATGACGCCCGGAATCAGCACGTCTTTGCCGTCGCAGATCGCATCGACCTCAAGCTCAATGCCCATCATGTATTTATCGATGAGCACCGGATTCTCGATGTTATGCGACAGGATAATTTTCATATATTCTTTGATGTCCGCTTCGTTGAACGCGATGATCATGTTCTGACCGCCGAGCACGTAAGACGGACGCATCAATACCGGGTAGCCGAGTGTTTCAGCAGCCTCGAGCGCTTCCTCCATCGTCATGACCGAGCAGCCGCGCGGACGTTTGATGTTAAGACGCTCAAGCAGGGCGTCGAACCGCTCGCGGTCCTCTGCCAAGTCGATCGAATCGCCGGATGTACCGAGAATCCGTACACCCTCTTTTTCCAGGTGCTTCGTCAGCTTAATTGCGGTCTGACCGCCGAATGCAACGACTGCGCCGTACGGTTTTTCCACATTGATGACGTGCATGACGTCCTCCGGTGTGAGCGGCTCGAAGTAAAGCCGGTCAGCGGTGTTAAAGTCGGTGGAAACGGTCTCCGGGTTATTGTTGACGATGACCACGTCAAAGCCTGCTTTTTTAAGCGCCCAGACGCAGTGAACCGAAGCATAGTCGAACTCGATACCCTGACCGATACGGATCGGGCCGGAACCGAATACGATGACGGTTTTGCGGTCGGAATTTTTCGCACGGATGAACGCGCTTGCCTCGTCCTCCTCGTCGAATGTTGCGTAGAAGTACGGTGTCTGCGCGTCGAACTCTGCACCGCAGGTATCAACCATTTTATAGGAAGCGTGCAGTTTGATCGGCGGCTCCTGTCCGCTTAAGCGGCGGATGGTGCTGTCCAGATAGCCGTTGTGTTTTGCGGTGCGGTAAAGCTCCTCGGTGAGCGGCTCAGAAGCAAGACGACGCTCGAGGTTTACAAGGTTTTTGAGTTTATATAAGAACCAAAGGTCAATTTTTGTGATGTCATGAATCCGCTCGCAGGAAATATTCCGTTTGAGTGCCTCAAATACAACGAACAGACGCTCGTCGTCGCAGTTATACAGTTTGCCGTCGATCTCCTCGTCGGTGCACGCTGCGAGTTTCGGCATATTGAGCGTGTCGAGCGAAAGCTCTGCGCCGCGGACAGCTTTCATAATGCCCTCTTCGAAGTTCTGACCGATTGCCATCACCTCGCCGGTTGCTTTCATCTGCGTACCGAGCGTACGTTTTGCATAGACGAATTTATCGAACGGCCATTTCGGCAGTTTGACGACAAAGTAGTCGATGGTCGGCTCGAAGCAAGCGCATGTTTTGCCGGTGACAGCGTTTTCGATCTCGTCGAGCGTAAAGCCGACTGCGATTTTCGACGCCACCTTCGCGATCGGATAGCCGGTTGCTTTCGATGCGAGTGCCGACGAACGCGATACACGCGGGTTGACCTCGATAACTGCATATTCAAAGCTGTTCGGGTTTAATGCAAACTGACAGTTACAGCCGCCCTCGATGCCCATTGCGGTGATGATGTTGAGCGCAGCGGAACGGAGCATCTGATATTCTTTATCCGACAGCGTGACTGCCGGCGCAACGACGATACTGTCGCCGGTGTGAACGCCGACCGGGTCGAAGTTTTCCATCGAGCACACGGTGATCACGTTGCCGGCAGAGTCACGCATCACCTCGAACTCGATCTCTTTCCAGCCCGAAACGCAGCGCTCAACGAGCACCTGTGTGATCGGGGAAAGACGCAGGCCAACGGAAGCGGTTTCACGCAGCTCTTCCTCGTTGTTGGCGATACCGCCGCCCGAGCCGCCCAGTGTAAACGCCGGACGGATGATGAGCGGATAGCCGACGCGCGACGCAAATTCGAGCGCGGTTTCCACATCGTTTGCAATGACAGACGGGATGACCGGCTCGCCGATCTCCTCCATCGTCTCTTTAAAGATCAAGCGGTCCTCCGCCTTGTCGATCGTCTCCGGTTTTGCACCGAGCAGACGGACGTTGTGCGCGTCCAAAAAGCCCTCTTTTGCAAGCTGCATCGAGAGTGTCAGACCCGTCTGTCCGCCGAGTGTCGAGAGAAGGCTGTCCGGTTTTTCTTTTTCGATGATGCGTTTGACGGTGTCGATGGTCAGCGGCTCAATGTAAATTTCGTCCGCCATCGCGCCGTCGGTCATGATGGTTGCCGGGTTCGAGTTGACGAGCACGACCTCAAGGCCTTCCTCCTTGAGTGCGCGGCAAGCCTGTGTGCCTGCATAGTCAAATTCTACGGCCTGTCCGATGACGATCGGGCCGGAGCCGATCACCAATACTTTTTTGATATCCTTATTCAGCGGCATACAAAAACTCCTCCCTTTTCTCAGCGGTTTTGATCCATCATGGCAGTGAACCGGTCAAACAGGAACATGGTATCCCGCGGACCGCCGCACGCCTCCGGATGGAACTGCACGGAGAACACCGGCATATTCAAATAGGTAATTCCTTCGTTCGTATGGTCGTTTGCGTTGATAAAGCAAGCCTTTGCGAAATCCGGAATCGTCGAAGTTTCGACGGCATAGCCGTGGTTCTGGCTTGTAATGTAAACTTTTCCGGTTTCCATGTCGCGCGCCGGCTGGTTCGCACCGCGGTGACCGTACTGAAGCTTCGTCGTCTTCGCACCCTGCGAAAGCGCCAAAAGCTGGTGGCCTAAGCAGATGCCGAACGTCGGCACACGGTATTCGCACAGCTTTTTAAGCTCTGCGATGATCGTTGTATTCTCCGCCGGGTCGCCCGGGCCGTTTGAGAGCATAATGCCGTCCGGATGATAGGACATGATCTCCTCAGCCGTCGTGGAAGCCGGCACACAGGTCACTGTGCAGCCTTTGCTCTGCAATTTTCTTATAATATTTCTCTTTGCGCCGAAGTCCCACAGCACAACCTTATATTTTTCCTGCTCCGCCTTGTAGACGCGCACTTCTTTGCAGGTGACAGATTCAACAGCGTCTTTGACACGGTATTCGTGAATTTCCTGATGGATCTGGGTCAGATCCTCCGGAAGCGTTGTTGTGATGCGCGCGTTCATCGTACCGCAGTCACGGATGATCTTTGTCAGTGCGCGTGTATCAATTCCGTACATTCCCACAACATTCGAGGCTTTTAAAAAGGCGTCAAGATCTCCCTCACAACGGAAATTGGAAGGATCATGACACCATTCTCTTACAATATAAGCACTCAGCTTCGGCGCATCGCCCTCAAAGTCCGATGCCATCACGCCGTAGTTGCCGATCATCGGAAATGTCTGAATAACGATCTGGCCGTAATAGCTCGGATCGGTTAATGTTTCTACATATCCGGTCATGGAAGTGGTGAAAACGACTTCGCCTGTCACATCATGAGAAGCGCCGAACGACTTCCCGCGAAAGACAGTGCCGTTTTCCAGAATCAAATAGACAGATTTCTCCATGCTGTTTCCTCCTGTATTTTGGTCAAAATAAAACGAATGAGCAAAGATTCGCACAAACAATTTCGTCCGAACCCCAAAACAACCGAAGCGGCTTGTTCCATCGGCACACCGCACGGCAATGATGCCGCGAGGCTGTCGAAACGCTCCGCTTCGGTTTGCGTTTGCCGATTTCCCTTTTCTTTTAGGGGATCGACGTTATGGGTGTATCCCCCAAACCGTGGACGGGACACATCGTTTCAACCCTTTTATCTATTATACAGCGTCACACGCAATTTTTCACTATTTTTCGCATTGGCATTTTCACGATTTTTGCCCAAAAATCAAGCGATTTTCTGTCAATATCGTGTACGCTGTCGGATGAACCTTGCTTTTTCTTCCGAAACCGCGCGGTCATCTTCTGCCATACGCCGTGCGGTTTCACTGCCGCATGGCTTGCCGCTTCCTCCGCCTCGATCATAAACGCGTCTTGGCACGAGAGCGGCGCTTCACCGTTTGACACCAGCAGATCACTGCCGTCGCGCATCAGCCGCCGCTTTTCCATCGCCGCAAGCCTGTCAGCATAAAGCCAGCAGCCGCTTACTGCTGCTTTTTCTTCCGAAACCGCGCGGTCATCTTCTGCCATACGCCGTGCGGTTTCACTGCCGCGTGGCTCGCCGCTTCCTCCGCCTCGATCATAAACGCATCCTGACACGAGAGCGGCGCTTCACCGTTTGACACCGGCAGATAGCTGCCGTCGCGCATCAGCCGCCGCGCTTTTACATTGTCGTGAAGCATCGTCAGCATAAAGTCGATGATGCGCTGTTTTACCTGCTGGGACTTGACCGGGCAGGCGATCTCGACACGGCGCGTCATGTTGCGCGTCATGAAGTCGGCGGACGAGATATAGACCTCGCTCTCGCCGTTTGCCATAAAGCAGTAGACGCGCGAGTGCTCCAAAAACCGTCCGACGACGCTCGTCACGGTAATATTCTCCGTTTTCGACGGAATCTGCGGCAGAATACAGCAGATGCCGCGCACGACCATCTCAATTTTGACGCCCGCGTCGGACGCCGCCTGAAGCCGGTCAATGAGCACACGGTCGGTAACGGAATTCGTTTTAATCATCATATGCGCATTGCCGCCCGCCGCTGCGACCGCGATCATCTCATCGATTTTTTCGATAATCCGCGACTGCATCGCGTTCGGCGCCACCATGAGCGCATGATATTCGCCGTCCAAATTGGAAAGCGCCATATTTTTAAAGAACTCGCTCGCGTCCTGTCCGATCTCCATATCGGATGTCATCAAACAGAAATCGGTATAGAGCTTCGCTGTTTTTTCGTTGTAGTTGCCCGTACCGATCTGGGTGATATACTGCACCTTTCCCTTTTCCTGACGGGTAATCAGGCAGATTTTCGAGTGGACTTTATAGTCCTCCATGCCGTAAAGGACCTGACAGCCGGCATCCTCAAGCGTTTCGGACCAGTTGATGTTATTCTGTTCGTCAAACCGCGCGCGCAGCTCTAACAGCGCCACGACGTCCTTGCCGTTTTCCGACGCCTTGGTAAGCGCCTCGACAAGCCGCGAGGACGATGCCAGCCGGTAGATCGTGATTTTAATGGATACGACTGCCGGGTCAACCGCCGCCTCCTCCACAAGCTTCAAAAACGGCTCCATGCTCTCATACGGATACGACAAGAACAGATCGCGTTTCATCACCTGTTTCGTGACACTTTCATTCGGATTGACCATCGCGGACGGCATCGGCTTAAACGGACGGTATGTCATCGACTTTCTTGCAGCCGGCGTCATCCGCTCGGACAGGCCATATACGTACGAAAGGTCAAGCGGCGTTTTGCTTTTAAACACCTGCTCTTTTTTCAGCGCAAGCTGCCGCATCAAAAACTCACGCAGCTCGGTGCTCACTTCGCCGCCGAACAGCTCCAGCCGCACGCACGCAAGCCGCGCACGCTTTTTGATGACGCGCTTCATATGGCGGCGGTAGTCGTCGTCGACCTCGAAGTTCTCGTCGTCCGGGTTAATATCGGCGTTTCGTGTGACACAGATGACCGCCTTGTCACAGACGGTATACATCGAAAAGACGTCCTCCGCGTAAGCCAGTAAAATCTGCTCCGTCAAGAGATACCGCACCGCCGATCCCGGTAAAAACACAGTACGCGGCAGCGCCTCCGGCACAGGAATCAGGCCGAACTGCTCCTTTTCCTTGCCCTTTGCGCGCAGGTGCACCGCAATATAGCGCGCCTTGTTGATTAAGTGCGGGAACGGATGGCTTGTATCCACGACCTGCGGCGAAAGCATCGGCCGGATCGTATTCTGATAATAGTTTTCCACATATTTTTGCTCAGATACAATCAGTTCCCGCATCTGCACACGGCTGATATCATGCAGGCGAAGCTGTTCCTCGATTTCCTCCATCACCTTGTCGCGTCGTTTATAAAGCGGTGCAACTGCGTCATAGACGGCGTGGAGCTGTTCCTCCGGTGTCATACCGGTTTTATTGTCGATATGCACCTGTTTTAACAGGGACAGATCGAACAGGCTGCCCACACGGATCATGAAAAACTCATCGAGATTGCTTGTAAAAATGGCGGCAAACTTTAACCGCTCAAACAGCGGAACGGTCGCATCCGCTGCTTCGGCAAGCACGCGCTCGTTAAACCGCAGCCAGGAGAGCTCGCGGTTTTGCGTAAAGCTTGTGTCCAAATCAAATGGTTTTGATGACATGATGATAATACCCCTTTATGTGTTATCCGTTTGTCTGTCGGATTGGTTCCCCTAAGACATGGTGATATAAATACCCCTCGCGCACGCCGTAGCCGGAACGCAGAATGGTCTTTGCGCCGCTTTCATTCACAATCGTCTGCAAAGCGATCAGTCCGGGAATCAGCGTGTGAATCCGGTCAGGCGCCGTTTTTAACAGCGTGCGGATCAAATCCTTATTCGGCTTTTTTAGCCGCTCGATCATGAGCGAGAGTGATTCGACCGACATCTGCTGCGCGTCGCCGAACCACCGGTCGTGCAGTTTAAACGCCGCGCGGATCGTACCGCCGACGCCGCAGATTTCGTCTGCTTGTCCGATGGGCTTTAACTTTTTGAGTTCTTTCTGGACCGCGCGTTTGATGTCCGCTTGTTCCTCAGCGTCGGGCAGAATATTTGAAACGTATTTCGTATATAAGGAAAGGGAACCGAACGGCAAGCTCACCGCCGTGCGCACAACATGGTGTTCAAACGAAGTAAGCTCCGTACTGCCGCCGCCGATATCGACAAGCAGTCCGCTGTCCATGCCGACCGAATGCACCGCGCCCACAAAGTCTAAAAGCGCCTCTTCCTCGCCCGACAGCACCTCGACCGCATAACCGGTGCGGCGTGCGATCTGCCGCAGGACTGCCTGTGTGTTTGACACGTTGCGCAGTGAAGCAGTCGCAAACACATGGATACCCTCTAATTTAATCGCGGTGAGCGACTCCTGAAACTTCTTAAGCACCGTAATTAAGCGGTTAATTCCCTCTTCGCTCAGCACGCCGTCTGTCACATAGCCGGCAAGCCCTGCCATCTCCTTTTTGGAAAACAGCGCCCGAATCTCCCCCGCGCTTTTTTGGCAGGCATAGACGGACAGCCGCATGGTATTCGAACCGATATCAATGACCGCGTGATTCAAAACAGATCCCTCCGTACAGTATTTTGTTTCTTATTACGCATTATACCATATTTGTGCCTGTTTCGCACCTGAAATGATGGAATTTAACATGAATTTAATAGAGAATCCGCCGGATCGTCAAAAGGGTTAAGAAACTTTCTTAATTCTATTGACTTTTTCCCTCTGCCATGCTAAACTGATAATCAGTGATTACCGCGGACAATCTGATTCCGCGGCGGGTAGCAAAGAGAGAAGAGATTGTTTTTGAGGGGAAGGACTGCTTTTTTTAAAAAGCAGTCCTTTTTCCATCTGCTTTTTTGGCAAGCAATGGAATGAAAGCGTTTTTTGTTTGCTTTTTTTTTAAAAATATACTATAATAACAGTATTCCAAAAGTTGGCGAAAGGGAGTTATGGCAATGCACCGATATGAAGAAATCGAATCCTATGTAACCGATCTGATCCGCAACGGCACATTAAAAGAGGGCGACCAAATTCCGCGCGAAACCGAATTGGCACAGTTATTCAACACCAGCCGTCCGACCGTTCGCCAGGCATTGTCAAAGCTCACGCTAAACGGTACGATTGTACGCATCAAAGGAAAGGGCAGTTTTGTGCAGCACACCAAGCTTGCACAGGAGTACACCCGCTTTATTTCAAGCTACCGCGCGGAGCTTTTGAAAAAAGGACTCAGTCCGCGCACGATTGTCGTGAGTCTTGAAGAGATTCCGGCGCCCGAATCGGTGGCGCAAAAGCTTGAGATCAACACAGACACACCGGTCATTAAGCTGTGCCGCCTGCGTTTTGCGAGCGACGATCCGACCAAGCGTCCGGCAGTGCTCACAACCGTTTATCTGCCAAAGGCGATGTGTCCCGCGCTGTTAAAGACCGATTTCCGCACGGCGTCGCTTTACGACACGCTTGATTCGTTTGGCCTTTCGGTCACGCACGTTTTGCGTGAAATCGAAATCCGCACAGCGGTGCCGAAGATTTCGCGCCGGCTGATGGTCAAGGACTTCTCACCGCTGTTTTTCATCTCGTCGATCGGACGGATTGCGGACGGCCGCGTCATTGAATATTCGGAGTCGTACTACCCCTCCGACACAAGCAAATTCATCGTGGAGATCACACGGTAAGGATGGTTGTCTCCTGTTTATCGTGTTAAACCCGTTTTCCGACAGAATACGGCGAAAAATGAAGCAATAACAAAACAACCGGAAGATAGCTCTTCCGGTTGTTTTTATTTTTCACGCTTCCTGCGCGAGTGCCTGCTCGATTGCTTTTGAAAGCTGATCGGGACATGAGGTTCCCTTGCCGCCGCAGTCCACGCCTTTTCACGTTTCTGCCGCTTCTTTGGCATCACGTCCGGTGACCAGACGCGAGATGCCTTGTAAGCTGCCGAACCAGCCGAACGGAATAAACCGTTCCGCAAAAATACCGCTCACAGCGTTCACATCAATGGTTCCATAAACAAACGGTCGGATTTGCTTCCGACCGTTTGTTTCACGCTTCCTGTGCGAGTGCCTGCTCGATTGCTTTTGAAAGCTGATCGGGACATGACGTTCCCTTGCCGCCGCAGTCCACGCCTCTTAACGTTTCTGCCACTTCTTTGGCGTCACGTCCGGTGACCAGACGCGAGATGCCTTTTAAGTTGCCGTTGCAGCCGCCTGTGAATGCGACGTGCGTAATGATGCCATTCTCGATCGTCAGATCGATTGCACGCGAGCAGGTGCCGCGTGTCCGATAGTTAATCGTCATATGTAAATTTCTCCTTCTTATCGATTCCGATGCGCTAAAATCAATTCAATCGATTCCTGCGGGGTGCGTCCCTTTCCGACCGGGCTGACCTTCGCGCCGTACTGTCCGTGGAAGTCAGAGCCGCCCGTTTTCATGATGCCCGCGTCCTCCGCCAAAGCGGCAAGCGTCTGTTCCTGTTCAGGTGTCGTTTTACTCTGCCACACCTCGATGCCGTCAAGCCGCTTTTCACTGAGCAGTTCCCCGAGCAAATCAAGGCTTCGATACGTGTACGGGTGCGCCATCACCGCAAGTCCGCCGGCTTCATGCACAAGATCGATCGTCTTGCGCACATCCGGCTGTACGCACGTACGCACACAGCTTCCGGTGTTCACGTCAAACAGCTCTTTCCAAAGCGGGCCGTACATCTCAGTCGAATAGCCTGCCTGCATCAGCGCCATCATAATGTGCTGCTTAAAAATACTGCCGGATACCCCCGCCATCCGCTGCACATCCGCAACGGAAATCGGATACCGCGCGGCAATCAGCTCCGCCATTTGAAGACCCGCTTCCTGTCTTAGCCGTGTCGTTTCCTCGCACAGCGCACGGATCGGCTCGGGATCGCGCGGCTCAAAGCAAAGGATGTGGACACGGCGGCCGCGCGCATAATCATAGGCGGAAATCTCCGTGCCCCAAATCGAGCAGATCCCGAATTCCTCTGAGAACGCGCGGTCACGCGCCGGGTCAGGCAGATAGTCGTGATCGGTGATCGCAAGAGCCTGAAGCCCTTCCGCTTTTGCACGGGCAAACACCATGCGCGGTGTGCACCCGCCGTCCGAATGGATTGTATGTGTGTGCAGATCGCCCTGCATGGGTTCTCCCGCCTTTCTTTTTAAAAATTATGCCAGTGTTGCGGCAAATGCTGCGCCGAATGCTTTCGCGTTTGCAAGCTCTTCCTCGCTCGGCACAAAGGTCACGCGGAAGTCCTCCGCATAGACGTTTACTTTAAGTCCCTCAAGACGTGCGCGCAGATTCTTGCAAGCCTCGCCGCTCCAGCCGTAGGAGCCGAACAGTGCAGCCGGACGTTTTGCGATGTTGATTGCGTCGATATGTGCAAGCAGCATCCAGACCGGCGGAACTGCGTCGCGGTTGAGTGTCGGCGAACCGACCAAGAATGCGTCGGACGCATTCAACAACGCGCCCATCTCGCCCATGTTCTGCTCGGTCAGATCATAGCAAGCGACCTCTGCATCCGGCAGTGTTTCGCGGATGCCCGAAGCGATTGCCTCTGCAAGCTGTGCGGTGTTGCCGTACGCACTGCAGTAAAACAGCGGAATCTGTTTGGTTTCACGGACTGCCGGTGTGCTCCAAACGCGGTATTTCTCCATGACTTCCGGCAAAAATCCTTCTTTTGTAAGCACCGGACCGTGGCTCGTTGCAACAAACGCGAGCGAAAGATCTTTTAACTTCTCAAGGCCTTTTAACACATACGGTTTAAACGGACCGAAGATTGCGGTGTAATAGCCGAGCATCGCACTGTCATACGCTGCTTTATAGCGCGGCAGAATCGAGGTGTCGAGCATGGTGGTCTCGCAGTAGTGCGAACCCAAGAAATCGCAGGAGAACAGTGCTTCATTCTCCGGCACATACGTAAACATCGAATCCGGCCAATGTAAAAACGGCGCATTGATAAACGACAGCGTCTTTCCGCCCAAGTCAATCGACTCGCCGTCTTTTACAACGGTCACTGCGAGCGATTTGTTGTTTGTGATGTTCTTTAAATACAAGCTGCCTGCCTGCGAAGCGACAACTTTTAAATTCGGAATCAGTTCTAAAAGTTTTGCGACCGAACCGGAGTGGTCAGGCTCGTTGTGGTTCATGATCAAATAGTCGATCTCCTCAAGCGGAGTGACCTCTTTGATGTTTGCAAGATACTGGTCGAAAAAGTCCAGATGTACGGTTTCGATCAGAGCGGTTTTCTCGCCTTTTACCAGATATGCGTTATAGCTTGTACCGTATTCGGTCGGCATCACGATGTCAAACAGGCGCAGGTTCGGATTGAACACGCCAACGCTGTAAATGCCTTCTGCCAATTTAATAGCTGCCATATGTTTTCTCCTTTACCATTCCAAACAAAAAATATTCCGTTCAAGCAAAAAGATAGAGGCTTGCTCTATCTTTCCTGCTCTCATTATGCTTCTTCAAACTGATCTTTGCCAACGCCGCAGATCGGGCAAACAAAGTCATCGCTGACATCTTCCCAAGCGGTGCCCGGTGCGATGCCCTGATCCGGACATCCTTCAGCCGGATCATATTCATAGCCACAGATAGTGCAAACGTATTTGCTCATACTGACACATCCTTTTTCTTTTTTTGATACTCTAACTATACCACAGAAGTATAAGATTGTAAAGACTATTTGAGCATTTTTTTGAGATATTCTCCCGTATACGATCCGGGGGTGTTTGCGACCTGCTCCGGTGTCCCCTTTGCAATCACGGTACCGCCGCGGTTGCCGCCGTCGGGGCCCATGTCGATGATATAGTCAGCGGTTTTAATCACATCGAGATTGTGCTCAATGACAAGCACCGTGTTGCCGCCCTCGACAAGCCGGTCAAGCATTTCGATCAGACGGTGAACGTCCGCCGTATGCAGCCCGGTCGTCGGCTCGTCCAAGATATAGAGCGTTTTTCCGGTGGAACGGCGGGAAAGCTCGGTCGCGAGTTTCACGCGCTGTGCCTCGCCGCCTGAGAGCGTCGTCGCGGATTGTCCGAGCTTGATATAACCAAGTCCCACGTCGTAAAGCGTCTGGATGCGGCGTTTGATCTTCGGCACGGCGTCAAAGAACGAGAGCGCTTCCTCGACCGTCATATCGAGCACATCATGGATGGATTTTCCCTTATATTTTACCGCAAGTGTTTCGCGATTATACCGTTTTCCCTTGCAGACGTCGCACGGAACGAAAATATCGGGCAAAAAGTGCATTTCGATCTGCAAAATACCGTCGCCCTGGCACGCCTCGCACCGTCCGCCCTTGACATTGAACGAGAACCGCGACGCCGTATAGCCTTTCATCTTCGCGTCGTTCGTCATGGCGAACAGCTCGCGGATGTCAGTGAACACGCCGGTGTATGTTGCCGGATTCGAACGCGGCGTGCGTCCGATCGGCGACTGGCTGATATCGACGATCTTGTCGATCTCCTCAATGCCGCGGATCTCCTTGTGCTTGCCGGATTTGGTACGGGTGTGGTTCATCCGGCGCGACAGTTCTTTGAAAATGACCTCATTCACAAGCGACGACTTGCCCGAACCGGACACGCCGGTCACGCACGTAAACACGCCGAGCGGGATTTTCACTGTGATATTTTTTAAGTTATTTTCCGCCGCACCGACGACTGTTAAAAACTTGCCGTTTCCTTTGCGGCGTGTTTTCGGCACCGGAATCTGCTTCTTGCCGCTTAGATACTGACCGGTCAGCGACTGCTCGCACGCGCAGATATCCTCGACCGTACCGGCGCACACGATCTCACCGCCGTGGACGCCCGCGCCCGGTCCGACATCGACGATATAATCCGCTGCGCGCATCGTATCTTCGTCATGCTCAACGACGATCAGCGTGTTGCCGAGATCGCGCAGGTGTTTTAACGTCGCGATCAGCTTGTCATTGTCCTTTTGGTGCAGGCCGATGCTCGGCTCGTCCAAGATATACAGCACGCCCACGAGCGACGAACCGATCTGTGTCGCCAGCCGGATGCGCTGGCTCTCGCCGCCCGACAGCGTTCCCGCCGAACGGGACAGTGTCAAATATTCAAGTCCCACGCTCTGCAAAAACGACAGACGGGCTTTGACTTCCTTTAAAATGGAATGCGCGATCATCGTGTCACGCTCAGAAAGTGTAAGTTCATCGAGGAACGCGAGCGCCTCCGTGACCGACATTTTACAAAATTCACTGATGTTTTTACCGCCGACTGTGACGCTCAAGACCTCTTTTTTAAGACGCTCGCCGCCGCAGTCGGGACACAGCAGCGTACTCATGCACTGGGTGATTTCGTCACGGATATAGCTCGACTGCGTTTCGCGGAACCGGCGTTCAAGATTGTTGACGATGCCCTCAAACTCCGTCTGATATGTGCCCTCGCCGTACTCGTTTTTGCGGGTCATGCGGATGCGCTCGCCCTTTGTGCCGTAAAAGATCACGTCTTTCGCCTGCTCGGACAGCTCCGAAAACGGCGTGTCAAGCGAAAAGCCGTAGTGCTCGGCGAGCGCTTCATAGTACATCTGCGCGATCGTTCCCGACTCACCGAAATACCAGCCGCTCGCCTTGATCGCGCCGCCGCGGATCGACAGCGACCGGTCGGGCACGATCAGATCGGGGTCGACCTTCATAAAGGTGCCTAAGCCTGTACATTTTTCACACGCGCCGTACGGATTGTTGAACGAAAACATCCGCGGCTCGAGTTCGCCGATGCTCACACCATGGTCAGGGCAGGCGTAGTTCTGCGAAAAGAGCATTTCCTCGCCGCCGATCACATCGACGACCGCCAGTCCGCCGGTCAGTGAAATCGCCGTTTCGAGCGAATCGCTTAAGCGGGATTTCACGTCCTCGCGGATTTTTAACCGGTCCACGACAATTTCAATCGTATGCTTGCGGTTTTTCTCGAGTTTTATCTCCTCGCTTAAATCGTAAAGGTTGCCGTCGACGCGCACACGGACATAACCGCTTTTGCGTGCCGCCTCAAACTCCTTGACGTGCTCGCCCTTCCGTCCGCGGACCACGGGCGCAAGCACCTGAATCCGCGTGCCCTCGGGAAGCTCCATCACACGGTCCACCATCTGATCCACCGTCTGCTGGGAGATCTCCCGTCCGCACACCGGACAGTGCGGCACGCCGACGCGCGCGTACAATAAACGTAAATAGTCGTAAATCTCGGTCACAGTGCCGACCGTGGAACGCGGGTTTTTCGACGTCGTTTTCTGGTCGATCGAAATGGCGGGCGAAAGTCCCTCGATCAAATCGACGTCCGGTTTCTCCATCTGCCCTAAGAACTGACGCGCATAGGACGAAAGGCTTTCGACATAGCGGCGCTGTCCGTCGGCATAGATCGTATCGAACGCGAGCGACGATTTGCCCGAGCCGGAAAGCCCCGTAAACACGACGAGCTTGTCGCGCGGGATTTCCAAATCGATATTTTTTAGGTTATTCTCCCGTGCGCCCTTGATCTTTATTTTATCAATTCCCATTGGTTTCTCCCCTTACATCTCCCGAATCTTGTTGATCTTATCGCGCAGATAAGCCGCGTGCTCAAACTCAAGCAGCTTCGCCGCCGCTTTCATCTCGGCGGTGAGCTTTTTGATGAGCGCTTCCTTTTCGCCTTTCTTTAAGCGGCGCGCCTTGATATCACGCACATCGAGATCTTCTTTTTTGGAAATTTCAATGACATCGCGCACATCCTTGATGATCGTTTTCGGCACGATGCCGTGTTCTTCATTATATTCCTGCTGAATCGCGCGGCGGCGCTCCGTCTCGCGGATGGCGCGCTCCATCGAACCGGTAACCGAATCGGCGTACATGATGACACGTCCCGACGCGTTTCGCGCCGCACGGCCGATCGTCTGAATAAGCGACGTTTCCGACCGCAAAAATCCCTCTTTGTCGGCGTCCAAGATGCACACGAGCGACACCTCGGGAATATCGAGTCCCTCACGCAAGAGGTTAATGCCGACTAATACGTCAAACTGATCCATGCGCAGATCGCGGATGATCTCCATACGTTCGATCGTGTCGATATCGTGGTGCAGATAGCGCACGCGCACGTTCATCGTTTCGAGGTATGCGGTCAAATCCTCCGCCATCTTTTTCGTAAGCGTCGTCACGAGCACTTTTTCTTTTTTCTCGGTCGTTTCGCGGATTTCAAACAGCAGATCCTCGATCTGTCCCTCCACCGGCTTGACCGTCACAAGCGGATCAACGAGTCCGGTCGGACGAATGACCTGCTCGACGACCTGACTGCTCTGCTCGCGTTCGTACTCGCCGGGCGTTGCGCTGACATAGATCACCTGATTGAGCTTTGTGCAGAACTCGTCAAAGTCAAGCGGACGGTTATCGTATGCGGACGGCAGACGGAAGCCGTAGTCAATGAGCGTCTTTTTCCGCGCGCGGTCGCCGAAGTACATGCCGCGCACCTGCGGAACGGTCACGTGCGACTCGTCGATCATCAATAAAAAGTCGTCCGGAAAGTGGTCGAGCAAGGTATACGGCACACTGCCGGGTTTGCGCCGCGCCATAATACGCGAATAGTTCTCAATGTCCTTGCAGGTACCGATCTCCGCGAGCATTTCCATATCGTATCGGGTGCGCTGTTCGATGCGCTGTGCCTCTAAGAGCATGCCCTTGTCTTTAAAATAGCGCACGCGTTCCTCGAGCTCCTGCTCAATCTCCTCGAGTGCTTCATTCATCTTGTCGGGCGGCACGATGTAGTGCGACGCCGGATAGATTGCCACGTGCTCCACAACGCTTTTGACCTCACCGGTCAAGGGGTTGATCTCACTGATACGGTCGATTTCGTCGCCGAAAAATTCCACGCGGATCGCCGTTTCAAACGCATACGCAGGATAGATCTCGACCACATCGCCGCGCACGCGGAACTTGTTGCGGATGAAGTTTACGTCGTTGCGCTCGTACTGAATCGAAACGAGCCGTTTAAGCAGATCGTCGCGTTCTATTTCCATACCGGGGCGCAGTGAAATCACCATCGTACGGTAGTCGATCGGGCTGCCGAGTGAATAGATGCACGACACACTCGATACGATGATGACGTCGCGCCGTTCCGCCAGCGAAGACGTTGCCGAGTGGCGCAGCTTGTCGATTTCGTCGTTTATTGCGCTGTCCTTTTCGATATACGTGTCGGTATTCGGGATATACGCCTCCGGCTGATAGTAGTCGTAGTAGGATACAAAATATTCGACGGCGTTGTTCGGGAAAAACTCCTTAAACTCCGAACAGAGCTGCGCCGCCAGAATTTTATTATGTGCAAGCACGAGTGTCGGACGGTTTACATTGGCGATCACATTCGCCATTGTAAAGGTCTTGCCCGAGCCGGTCACGCCCAATAACACCTGTCCCTTGTCACCGCGCAGAATCCCGTCGGTGAGTTTCTTGATCGCCTGCGGCTGATCGCCGGTGGGCTTATAGGGAGAAACCAATTCAAACGATTTTTCTTTCTGCATCCGTCACATGTGCTCCTTTCTTCATTTGCCGTTCTTATCGTGCGCAGAGCGGGTCGATTCATACGCATGGTTTTTCGCTTTATCTCGATAAAGAACGCCTGTTCTTTCCTCATTATACGGGGATTTTTTTATATTGTCAAGCAAAAAGCACAGGGTTCTGTGCTTTTTTGCGAATCGACGAGCCAGTGTTCGCGTCCGCCCGCACAGGTTGTGCTGTGTAAGAAAAACAGCGGCCAAAGCCGCCGCACCACCAAAAAAGGACTGCCGCAGAAGCACCCGCTCCGTTCATCCCCGGTACCGCCGCACACCGCGTCCTCCGTAAAAGCTGCCGCACCAAAGCCAACGCACCCACCAAAAAAAGACTGCCGCAAAGGCGCCCGCTCCATTCACCCCCGGTACCGCCGCACGCCGCATTCTCCGTAAACACCGCCGCACCGAAGCCGACGCCTCCATCAAAAAAGGGCTGCTGTAAAGGCGCCCGTTCCGTTCACCCCGGTACCGCGCACACCGCATTCCCCGCAAAAGTCAGCGCACCAAAACCGCCGCACCGAAGCCGACGCTCCCATCAAAAAAGGACTGCCGCAAAGGCACCCGCTCCATTCATCCCCGGTACCGCCGCACACCGCATTCCCCGTAAAAGCCGCCGCACGAAGCCGCCGCCTCCACCAGAAAAGAGTGCCGCAGAAGCACCCGCTCCGTTCGCCCCGGTACCGCCGCACACCGCATTCCCCGTAAAAGCCGCCGCACCAAAACCGGCGCCTCCATCAAAAAAGAACTGCCGCAAAGGCGCCCGCTCCGTTCATCCCCGGTACCGCCGCACGCCGCATTCTCCGTAAAAGTCAGCGCACCAAAACTGCCGCACCGAAGCCGCCGTCCCTCATCAAAAAAGGACTGCCGCAAAAACGACAGTCCTTTTCTCTTTTCATAACCGTTTCACAGGAACGCTTGCTTTTAGGCGTCCGTTTCTTCCGCGGCGGCAATCTCCTCGATGATGGCGTGCACCTCGTCCACACCCTCACCGGTTTCACCCGAAAACGGGATGATTGTGAGCTGATCGCCGCACGGCAGTTCCTCACGGATGCGTGCAAGCCGCTCTTTCCGCTTTGTCTGATTGAGCTTGTCGCTCTTTGTCAGCAGCACGATAAACGGCAGCTCATGCGCAATGAGAAACTCCACCATCTGCACGTCGAGCGCAGAGGCAGGATGGCGCATATCGACAAGCTGCATCACAAGCTGCAAATTTCTGTCCTGCGCAAAATAGCCCTCAATCAGTTCCGACCAACGGTGCTTTTCCGATTTTGCCACCTTCGCATATCCATACCCGGGCAGATCGACAAAATGGATGTTTTCCACACCGTAAAAATTGATCGTCGCCGTTTTTCCCGGCACAGCGCTCACACGCGCCAAATTCTTGCGGGAAAAGATCTTGTTGATCGCCGTGGATTTGCCGACGTTTGAACGCCCTGCGAATGCGATCTCAATCCGGTCGGACGGGGGAAGCTGCGAAGAAATGCCATAGGCGCACAAAAACTGCGCACGGTGATAGTTCATTTGATGTCCTCCTCAGATCCGCACGGACGACTGCTCGGCAGCCGGTTCACCGCCTGCCCAGATGCCGGACGGATGTTCCTCTTTCTGCGGTTTGATGAGCGCGATATCGAGCACCTCGCGGATCGTTTTGACCGGCATAAACGTAATCGACTCCTTGACAACCGGATCGACCTCATACAGATCGGGCGCGTTGTCATACGGAATTACGACCACCTTTTTGTTTTCCCGGTATGCCGCCATCGACTTTTCACGCAGTCCGCCAATCGGCATGACGCGCCCGCGCAGCGAGATCTCGCCGGTCATTGCCACGTCGCCGCGCACCGGCATTCCCGAAAGCGCGGAAACGAGCGCCGTCACCATCGTGACGCCTGCGGACGGACCGTCTTTCGGCACTGCACCCTCCGGCGCATGGATGTGCAGATCCTTCGTTTTATAGAAGTCCTCCGCAATCCCGTATTCGGACGCAATCGTCCGCACATAGCTCACGGCGATTTCCGCCGATTCCTTCATCACGTCGCCCAAACTGCCGGTCAGCTTGATCTTTCCGCTGCCGTTCATGACCGCGCACTCAATTTCAAGCATCTCGCCGCCGACACTCGTCCACGCAAGACCGCCGACCACGCCGACCTGATCTTCGCAGATCACGTCCGGACGGCGGAATTTCGCCGGACCGAGGAGTGTTTCCACCATCGGCTTTTTGACGATCACACGCTTTTTCTCTCCTGCCACAATCATCTTTGCGGCTTTGCGGCAGACTGCGCCGATCTGGCGCTCGAGCGTACGCACGCCCGCTTCTTTCGTATAGCCGTCCACGATCTCATAAAGCGCGTCGTCGCTAATCGAAATCATCCGGCCGGTCATTCCGTTTTTCTCGACTTGCTTTTTCACGAGATGGCGTTTTGCAATCTGGAATTTTTCCTCTCTGGTATAGCTCGGCAGTTCGATGATCTCCATACGGTCACGCAGCGGACCGGGGATTCCCTGCAAGCTGTTCGCTGTCGTAATAAACAGCGCGCGGCTTAGATCAAACGGAATTTCGACATAGCGGTCGACAAACGCCACGTTCTGCTCCGGATCGAGCGTTTCAAGCATTGCCGACGCCGGATCGCCGCGGTAGTCATTGCCGAGCTTGTCGATCTCATCGAACAAAATGAGCGGGTTATACGTTTTCGCCTGACGGAACGCGTTGATGATCCGTCCGGGCATCGAACCCAAATACGTTTTCCGGTGGCCGCGGATCTCGCTTTCATCGGTCACGCCGCCCAAGGACACACGTACATAACGGCGTCCGAGCGCCTTTGCAACCGACGCGGCAATCGACGTTTTACCGACGCCCGGCGGGCCGACCAAACAGATGATCTGTCCTTTTAAGTCGGGCGCCAGCGCACGCACGGCAAGCAGCTCCAAAATGCGCTCCTTGACCTTCTCCAAACCGTAATGATCCGCCTCAAGCTGTGCGCTCGCCTTTTTGATATCGAGCATATCGGTCGTATACGTATCCCACGGCAGATCAAGGCACACCTCAAGGTACGACTGGATGACGTTTGCCTCCTGCGACTGCATCGGCAGGCGGTTTAACCGCTCGCATTCCTTTAAAAGCTTTTCGCGCGACTCGTCCGAGATGTTTTTGATGGCACGGATTTTTTCCTCAAATGCCTCGGCTTCCTCCTGCGGAAGCTCCGCACCCTCGCCAAGCTCCTCCTGAATGACGCGCATCTGCTCTCTTAAGAAGTAATCGCGCTGGTTTTTATCCATTTTCTCTTTGACTTTCTCAAAGATGTCGTGTTCAATTTCAAGCAGCGTGCACTCGTGATCGAGCACCTCGGCAAGTGCCTCTAAGCTTGCATATGCACCCGTCTGCTCAAGCAAAAACTGCTTATCCTCATACGCGCACAGCAAGTTCGGCACAATCGCCGTAAACAGTTCCTCCGGCGTTTCTTTCGCCATGGCACGCGACACGATATCGCGCGATACGTTCGGGAGCGCCGCGCAGTACTGTCCGAACATCGTTTTCACCAGACGCATCAATCCTTCGATTTCCTCGTCCGTGTGCTTTTTGCGCGACGTTTTGGGCATCTTGCGGATATCACAGAGCAAAAACGGCTCGCGGCTTAATACGTTTACAAGCTTTGCGCGGTATTTGCCCTCGATGAGCACGCGGATCGTGCTCTCGTCCGCCTTTAATAACTGCTTAATAACGCAGACGACACCCACGCCGTAGAGATCTTCCTCGGTGGGGTCCTCCGCTTCAATATTCTCCTGTGTTACAATGAACAGCTCCCGTTGCAAATCCATTGCCGCTTTGATGGCAAGGATCGACTTCGGCCGTTTCACATCAAAATGCATGGTCACATCCGGAAACGCCACCAGTCCCCGCAGTGCGAGTGTTGGCATTGCCTGGACAGATCTGCTGTTTCTCTCTTGATCCATTCTTGTTCCCTTTCCTTATAATCGTTCAATTCCTTTTAAAACTGGCTTTCATCCAAACGCCAGACGGTCCACTCGTCCATTGGTTTTGCACCCATGTGACGGTAAAACGCGATGGACGGCTCGTTCCAGTTTAAACAGCTCCATTCCATGCGTCCGCAGTGTTCCGCCTTTGCGGTGGCAATCAGTGTTTCTAACAGCTTTTTGCCGTATCCGCCCTTGCGGTGCGCCGGTTTGATATACAAATCTTCAAGATATAATCCCTTTCGTCCCTTGAAGGTGGAATAGTTATAAAAATAAAGCGCAAATCCGACCGGTTCGCCGTCTGCCTCGAGCATAAACGCAAACACCTGCTTGTTTAGCAGATTGCCATGCAGCATCTCGGCTGTGCCGATCACATCGTCTGTCATTTTTTCATATTCTGCAAGCTCACAGATCATCGAAAAAATCGCGTCCGCATCGTTTGGCGTCGCTTTCCGAATCTCGTAGTTCATGTAATGATTCCTCCTAAATCGATCCGCCGAAAACGATCATTGTCAAAGCACCTGCAATACTGCCAAGCAGCATCACACCTGCCATAATCGCAGCGACAAGCTGTACTGTACGTCTTTTCATCGAATCTTTCCTTTACAACATGTTATTTATCATATCATGATAGCGGATTTCTGTAAATAGTTCAAGCATATTCTGTGAACAAAAACGGGCGAACCCGATTGCGGTCCGCCCGTTTCGATAATTGTCTGTTTTTGCCGGCTGCTTATTGATAAAAGAGATCTTTTGTCGGGAAATGCGGCTCACACGTTAAGTTGACCTGCAATTTCTTAAGCGCCGAATCGTCGTCCTGTCCGATCATCCGCGAGCAATGCGCCTCGCATCCCTCAAGGCCGGAAAGTTTTGACATCGCAAACGCAACGATCTCGTTGGAAGCAGCGCTCACTGCGAGTGCGAGCAGTACCTCTTCCAAGCTCAACACCGTCTGTTTCATATGCAAAACGTTTCCTTTTAAATCAATGATCGGTTCAATGACATTCGGGGAGATCAGATGAAGCTCCTCCGGCAGACGCGCAAGCACCTTGATGCAGTTTAACACCGCAGCCGCCGCCGATGTCATCAGATTCGACTGTTTGCCTGTGACAATGCGTCCGTTATCGAGCATGATCGCCATGACCGGAACGCCGTACTCTTTGCTCTTATCATTTGCCGCCGCGATGACCGGACGGTCGCTCTTACTGATCGAGAGCTGTTTTAAAATCAGCTCAATGCGGCCTGCTGTTTCCTCGTCGGCAAGACCCTGGCGCACATCGCACAGCGCCTTGTAGCGGCGGCGCAGGATCTCCTGTTTTGCCGCCTCTGAGACGACCGCGTCGTCACAGATTGCAAAGCCTGCCATGTTGACGCCCATATCGGTCGGAGAGCGGTAGATATCATCTCTGCCGGTGATGCGCTCGAGAATCGCACGCACAATCGGGAACACCTCGATATCGCGGTTATAGTTGACCGCTGTTTTGCCGTATGCCTCCAAATGGAACGGGTAGATCATGTTGACGTCTTTTAAATCAGCGGTTGCCGCTTCATATGCCAAGTTCACCGGATGTTTTAACGGAATATTCCAGATCGGGAACGTCTCAAATTTCGCATAGCCTGCATGGACGTCCTGACGGTATTCATGATAAAGCTGGGAAAGGCAGGTTGCCAGTTTGCCGCTGCACGGACCGGGCGCGGTGACGACAACGAGCGGTTTTGTCGTTTCGATATACGGGTTTGCGCCGAAGCCCTCGTCGCTGACGATGGAATCGACATCGGTCGGATAACCCGGGGTCGGGCGGTGCAGATAGGTGCGCACGCCGCGCGATTCAAGCTTTTGCTTAAAGCTGTCCGCCGCCGGCTGATCGGTATAGCGGGTGATGACAACGCTGCTTACAAGCAAGCCCATGCCGCGCAGATTGTCAATGACGCGCAGCAGATCGAGGTCATACGTAATGCCGAAATCGGCGCGGATCTTCTTTTTCTCAATATCGCCGGCATTGATGCAGAAGATAATCTCTGCGCTGTCCTTAAACTCCATCAAAAGTTTCACCTTTGCGCTCGGATCAAATCCCGGAAGCACACGTGAAGCGTGGAAATCGTCAAACAGCTTGCCGCCGAACTCCAAATAGAGCTTGTTGTCAAACTGCTCGACCCGTTTTCTGATGTACTCCGCCTGTTTTTTGACGTACAGCGCATTATCAAATCCGATTTTCGACATACTTTCCCATCCTTTTTCTCTATCGTTACAATTCGTTTTCTTTCAATACGGATTATTCTATCATTTTTGCGTGTCGATTACAAGCACGTTTCTTCGGCACAATTTTATTTAATTTTCATATTTTTAATGACACCGGCACTTTTTTGCGCTATAATAAAATTGTGCTGTTTCATGAAAGCCACGCGTTTTCAACGGCATGCTTTTTTAAAAACCATAAGAACGAACATCCGACTGGCAAAGGAGCTTTTTGATATGACAAACCAAAACGACCAAACAAATACCGGCGCATTCTTTACAAACGATGCCGGTCAAAGTACACCCCCTGCGTCAAATGCTTCTTTGGCGTCGGAACAGCCGAATGAAAGCACAATGAATCCGGTCAATCCGCCGCATGATGGCTGCTGCCCTGCGGCAAATGACCTTTCGCATACACCAAACGCCTTTTGCGAACAAAGCCCCTGTTCAAACGACACCGATTCGTCTGCGCAAGCGTCAAAGGCGCCCGCGTCTGCTGATTTCTCTGCGGACGGCACCGATACGTCTCCTGCAAACGCCGCTGGTTCGTATTCCGAACAGTATCCGGGCAATCCGGCAAACGGCGCAGGTACTTTTACCAACAACCCGCTCGGCGCGCAAAGCGGATTTGCGCAGGATACTGCCTTTTCACAGACGCCAAACACGCCTCCTCCGCTTTCAAACACCCGCGTCTGCCCCTACTGCGGCGCACCGGTACGCGAACGGTTCTGCGGCTTATGCGGCTGCGATACAATGGGAGGAGAAGCCGGCACGATACCGCCGCATACCGTCTATACGCCTGTCGCGCCGCCGCGCCGCCGTGCCCATACGGGACTGATTGTTTCGCTTTCGATTCTCGGCGTGCTGGCAGTGATTTTGTTTGTGTTAACGATTTCAAAGCTTCAGCTCTCCCCCGCCACCACACTGCCCGAGCAGTCCGAAGAACAGCAGACGCCGTCTTCCCAGATGACCGAAAACGTCGGCGGCATCAGCGCCGAAGAACTCCAAAAAATCCAAAAAGGAATGTCCTATGCACACGTCAGCGCCATCATCGGTGACGACGGCGTTTTGGCAGACAGCGGTACTACTGTGCAGGGAGAAACATATTATACTTATGGCTGGTACGGCGAAAACAACGAAGACGCCGAAGTCTATATCACATTTACAAATGATGTCGTCTCCGAAATTACAGTCAACGGAGAACTTTAATCTGATACAACAGGGAGCTGCTTTTTGATGAACCGATTTGTCTTTTCACCTGCGGACATTCTGCTGTATAACGGCGAAAACCCGACCGCTTTCAGCGTGATTGCCTGCGATCAATACACCTCTGAGCCACAGTACTGGGAAAACGTCCGCGCTGTGGTGGGAAAGCACCCGTCGGCGCTGCACCTAATCTTTCCGGAAGCCGATTTTAAAACGGCGGATTTCGACGCGCGGATTATGTCGATCAACGTGGCGATGGCGAACTATTTAAAAGCGTCGCTGTTTTCGACCTACAAAGACGCGGTGATCTACACCGAACGCACCTTAAAAAACGGAAAGGTGCGCAAGGGGCTCATTGGAAAAATCGACCTTGAGGAATACCAGTACACGCAAGGGTCCACCAGCCGTGTGCGTGCGACAGAGGGAACCGTGCTTGAACGGATTCCGCCGCGCGTGCGCATCCGCAAAAACGCGCCGCTCGAGCTGCCGCACGTCATGCTGCTCATTGACGACGCGTCCCGCTCGATCATCGAGCCGCTTGAAGGCTGGGCGCAGACGCAGGAGAAGCTGTATGACTTTGACCTGATGTTAGAAAGCGGCCATCTGCGCGGCTATTTATTGGATGATACGCAAAAACAGCGCGTCGTCACTGCGCTCGAAGCGCTTGCCGACGAGGAAGTATTCTTTAAAAAGTACGGCATCACCGGCGCGTCGGTGTTACAGTATGCAGTCGGCGACGGCAACCACTCGCTTGCCACTGCCAAAAAGGCATATCTTGAATTAAAGGAACGCATCGGTGTGGAAGCAGCGCTTCAGCACCCCGCACGGTACGCGCTCGTTGAAGTGGTAAACCTGTATGACGAATCGCTCGAATTTGAAGCGATCCACCGCGTGCTGTTTGACATTGAGCCGCAGAAGGTGTTAAACGCGCTTGAAATCGCGTTCTCTCCGTCGGATACACCGGTTCCCGGCGCCCACAAACTCACCATTGTGCAAAACGGCGAAAAGCATACCGTCTATCTCACGGAGACTGCGCACAGCTTGACGGTCGGCGATTTGCAGTCGTTTTTGGATGAATATTTAAAGAAGCGTCCGGGCGAGGTCGACTACATTCACGGCGAGGACGCCGTCTTAAAGCTGACAATGCAGCCAAACACGCTGGGATTCCTTTTAGAGCCGATGAAAAAAGAGGAGCTCTTCCCTTCTGTCATCACAGACGGCGCACTGCCGCGGAAAACCTTTTCCATGGGCGAAGCGTGCGACAAACGCTTTTACTGGGAAGCCAGAAAAATCAAACCTTTAAACGAATAACCAAAAGCAGCCCGCGTGGGGCTGCTTTTTTGCTTTAGCCCGTTAAACTATTGACAAGCGACTGGGAATCATATAAAATAAAATACATGGATTCTAATAAAAAATGAACGTGGAAATCGTGCAGATTGCACACCGGACCGGCGCCCGGATTTCCAATTTTTCATCCGCACCGGAGAAACGGAGTTTGCTATGGGACTTACAATCGCAGAGAAAATTCTGTCGGCGCACGTTGTTGACGGAACCTTCGAAAAAGGCAATGAAATCGGTTTAAAGATCGACCAGACACTCACCCAGGACGCCACCGGTACAATGGCGTATCTTGAATTTGAGGCAATGGGCGTCAAACGTGTTCAGACAGAACGAAGCGTCGCATATATTGACCACAACACCTTGCAGTCGGGCTTTGAAAATGCCGACGACCACCGTTTCATCGGTTCGGTTGCCAAAAAGCACGGCATTTATTTTTCCCGTCCGGGCAACGGAATCTGCCACCAGGTACATCTCGAGCGCTTTGCAAAACCGGGCAAAACGCTGATTGGCTCGGACAGCCACACCCCGACCGCCGGCGGCATCGGCATGTTCGCAATGGGTGCGGGCGGCCTTGACGTGGCAGTCGCAATGGGCGGCGGCGCTTACTACATCACCGCGCCGAAAATGGTTCGCATCAATCTGACCGGCAAGCTCCGTCCGTGGGTTGCCGCAAAAGATATTATTTTGGAAGTACTGCGTCTGCTGTCTGTCAAAGGCGGCGTCGGCAAAGTGATTGAATACGGCGGCGAAGGCGTCAAAACACTCTCCGTTCCGGAGCGTGCAACGATCACGAACATGGGTGCGGAGCTCGGCGCGACCACCTCGATTTTCCCGTCCGACGAAATCACCCGCGCATTCTTAAAGGCACAGGGCCGCGAAGAGGACTGGTGCGAAGTCAAAGCCGACGACGATGCAGTCTATGATGAAGTGTATCACATCGACCTGTCTGCGATTGCACCGATGGCAGCTTGTCCGCACAGCCCGGACCGTGTCAAAACGATTCCGGAAATCGGCAAACTGAAAGTCGATCAGGTCTGCATCGGCTCGTGCACAAACTCCTCGCTGCTCGACATGATGAAAGTCGCATACATTTTAAAAGGAAAGACCTGTCATCCGGACGTAAGCCTTTCGATCGCACCGGGCTCAAAACAGGTATTCCAGATGATGGCGCAGAACGGTCTTTTGGCAGATCTGATTGCAGCAGGCGCGCGTATTCTCGAATGCGCATGCGGTCCGTGCATCGGCATGGGACAGTCGCCGAACTCCAAAGGCGTTTCGCTCCGTACGTTTAACCGCAACTTTGAGGGTCGTTCGGGCACTGCCGACGCGCAGATCTATCTCGTAAGCCCGGAGGTTGCCGCTGTATCGGCGCTCACCGGCTACTTGACCGACCCGAGCGAGGTGCTCGGCGAAATGCCGACCTTTACCCTGCCGGACTCGTTCTTAATCAACGACAACATGATCGTGCCGCCAGCTTCCGAAGAGGAGATGGACTCCGTCGAAATCCTGCGCGGTCCGAACATCAAACCGTTCCCGGTGACCACCCCGCTCGATGAAACGATCGAAGCGCCGTGTGCACTCAAAGTCGGCGACAACATCACGACCGACCACATCATGCCGGCCGGTGCGAAAATCCTGCCGCTGCGCTCGAACATTCCGGCGATCTCCATGCACTGCTTCACCGTGTGTGACAAGACCTTCCCGGAGCGCGCGCTCGCACTAAAACAGAGCATCATCGTCGGCGGCGCAAACTACGGACAAGGCTCCTCGCGTGAACACGCTGCACTCGCACCGCTTTATTTGGGTGTCAAAGCCGTTTTGGTGCAGTCGTTTGCCCGCATTCACCGTGCAAACCTGATTAACGCCGGCATTCTGCCGCTCACCTTTAAAAATGAAGCGGATTACGAAAAGATCGATCAGGACGACGTACTCCTGCTCAAAGACATCCGCAAGACGATCGAGAATGACGGCGAAATCGTTTTGGAAAACGTGACAAAAGGCATTCAGATTCCGGTTTCGTGCGATTTGTCCGGCCGTTCCAAAGACATCATTCTCGCAGGCGGCTTATTAAACTACACAAAACAACAGCTCAGCTGATTTTCATACGCGAAGGAGGATTTTTCCCATGGAAAAAATCAAAATGACAACGCCGCTCGTTGAGATGGACGGCGACGAGATGACCCGTGTCATCTGGAAGATGATCAAAGACATTCTGCTCACACCGTATATTGATCTGAACACGGAATATTACGACTTAGGTCTTGTGCACCGCAACGAAACAAACGATCAGGTCACGATTGACTCCGCAAACGCTACCAAAAAGTACGGCGTTGCTGTCAAATGCGCGACAATCACACCGAACGCGGACCGCATGAAGGAGTACACCCTCAAAGAGATGTGGAAGAGCCCGAACGGCACAATCCGTGCGATCTTAGACGGCACTGTATTCCGCAAACCGATCATCGTCAAAGGCATCGAGCCATACGTTTCCACCTGGAAAAAACCGATCACGATCGCCCGTCACGCATACGGCGATATCTATAAAAACACAGAGCTCCGCGTCAAAGCCGGCGCAAAAGCGGAACTGGTCGTCACCAATCCCGACGGCACAGAGGAGCGCGCGCTCATTCACGACTTTAAGGGCGACGGCATCGTGCAGGGCGTTCACAACTTAGACGACAGCATCAAAAGCTTTGCGCGCGCTTGCTTAAACTTCGCGCTCGACCAGAAAGAGGACATCTGGTTCGCAACAAAAGACACGATCTCCAAACAGTACGACCACCGCTTCAAAGACCTCTTCAACGAAGTCTACGAAACCGAATACAAAGAGCGGTTTGAAGCGGCAGGCATCGAATATTTCTACACCCTCATTGACGACGCGGTCGCACGCGTTATCCGCAGTGAAGGCGGCTTTATCTGGGCGTGCAAAAACTATGACGGCGACGTCATGTCCGACATGGTGGCAACCGCGTTCGGTTCGCTCGGCATGATGACCTCCGTGCTCGTTTCGCCGGACGGCGTGTATGAGTACGAAGCCGCACACGGCACCGTCACCCGCCACTACTATAAATACTTAAAAGGCGAATCGACCTCCACAAACTCGATTGCAACGCTGTTTGCATGGACCGGTGCGCTTTATAAACGCGGTGAGCTTGACAAAAACGACGCACTCATGGCGTTTGCGAAAAAGCTTGAACAGGCCGCTGTACAGACGATTGAGGACGGTGTGATGACAGGCGACTTATACCGTTTGTCCACACTCGAAAACAAACAGACGGTTGACACAGAAACCTTCTTAAAAGAGATCAACGTCCGCCTGCAAGCACTTCTTTGATTTTATCAAACAGAAAGGTCTTTTGATGCATGGCACAGGAAAAGAACATCTCAAAAGCGGTCATTAAACGGCTTCCCCGCTACTATCGCTTTTTAGGCGAACTGTTAAACCAAGGTGTAGTCCGCATTTCATCGCGTCTGTTATCGGAGAAAATGGGAATCACTGCATCGCAGATCCGTCAGGATTTAAACTGTTTCGGCGGATTTGGTCAGCAGGGATACGGCTATAACGTTCAGGTGCTGCATGAGGAAATCGCTTCGATCTTAGGGCTTGACCGTCAGGCAGACGTCATCCTAATCGGTGCGGGAAACCTCGGGCGCGCGGTTGCAAACCATATGGAATTTGAGCAGCGCGGCTTTCGGCTGATCGGCATTTTCGACAAGGACCCGGAACTGATTGGGCAAACGATCAAAGACGTGCTGATTCGCTCCACCGATAAGATTGAACCGTTCTGCCGTGTCTATCATCCGACTGCTGCGATCTTGTGCATTCCCAAAACGGCAGCGAAGGAGTTAAGCGACCGGCTGATCGCCGCAGGGGTAAAGGGCTTTTGGAACTTCAGTCACTATGACCTCGCATTAAACCAAAAAGAACGCGGCATCGTTGTGGAAAACGTCCATATGAGCGACAGCTTAATGACCTTAAGCTATGAGTTAAAAGCGCTCACGGACAAGGAGAAAGCGGCGGAATAAACGCGCCGTACACAAAAAAAGCAAAAACGCACGAACATTTTGAGAAAAAGGTTCGCCCCGCTTTTTCCCTCTGTTTTCTTTTTATATCGTTCTCGCGGCAACAAGCGCAAAACAGGCAGTGCATACTGCCTGTTTTTTTATGCACTCAAGTGCTGTGAATCGGTTTGTTTTTCTTGACAGCAGGAGAAAAAGGCGATATAGTATCCTTGTTGTTTTATGTCGTTTTTTTATATAAACTGAAACAAAATGATGAAGGAGATCGGTCTGTGGAACACGAAAAATTACTTGATTTAAAAAATATATCGCTTTCGTTCGGTCAGGACAAGATTCTTGACCGAATCAATCTGTATGTGCGCGACAAGGAATTTGTCACGCTGCTCGGCCCCTCCGGATGCGGAAAGACAACGACGCTTCGGATCATCGGCGGCTTTCAGACGCCGGACGAGGGCGACGTGCTGTTCGAGGGAAAACGCATCAACGACGTGCCGCCCTATAAGCGGAAGGTCAACACCGTGTTCCAGCGATACGCGCTGTTTCCGCATCTGAATGTGTTTGACAACGTCGCGTTCGGGTTAAAGGTCAACAAGGTGCCGCCTGCCGAAATCAAACAGCGCGTGCTTAAAATGCTCGAAGTCGTCGACTTAAAAGGCTTTGAGAAACGCCGCGTCACAAAACTTTCCGGCGGACAGCAGCAGCGTGTCGCGATTGCGCGCGCACTCGTCAACCAGCCGAAAGTGCTGCTGCTGGACGAACCGCTCGGCGCACTCGACTTAAAGCTCCGCAAGGAAATGCAGATTGAATTAAAACGGATTCAAAAACAGCTTGGCATTACGTTTATTTACGTCACACACGATCAGGAGGAAGCGCTCTCGATGTCCGATACGATCGTCGTCATGAAGGGCGGCGAGATTCAGCAGATCGGCACGCCGGAGGACGTCTACAACGAGCCGAAAAACGCATTCGTCGCGGACTTCATCGGCGAGAGCAATATTTTTGACGCCGTCATGCTCAAAGACTGTCTGGTTCGTTTTTCGGGCCATGAATTTGCCTGTGTGGACAAGGGCTTTGACGCAAATCAGCCGGTGGATATTGTCATCCGGCCGGAGGATATCGAGCTGACTGCCCCTGAACACAGTGTGTTGTCCGGCGTTGTCACCTCCTGTATTTTCAAAGGCGTGCACTACGAGATGAACGTTTCCTGCGAGGGACTTGACTGGATGATTCACTCCACAAAAGGACGCGCCATCGGCGAACAGGTCGGCATCTCGTTTACGCCGAATGATATCCACATCATGAACAAGATGTTCAAAGGCGCGCAGAACGAAATTTTAGGCGAGATCATCGCCCCCAATACCCTCTCGATGCTCGGCTGTGAGCTCAACGTCCAGACCGATCTGCCCGAGGGAACGAAAGTAAACGTCACGATCGCACCCGACGCGATCGAGGTCGTTTCCCCTGACCAGAGCCATCTGATTGTGTGGCTTGAATCGCTTATTTATAAAGGAAGATATAACGAGCTGATCGTCTATCATATGGAAACCGATTCGGAGATCATTCTCCACTCGATGCTCGACGAGCAGGTCGCGACCAATATCGGCATCCGGTTTGACGAAAGCCGCTTGATTCTGACTGCACAGGAGGTGGAATCTGTTGAAGGGTAAACGGTCCATGGCGCTCCCCTATGTGGTGTGGAGCATTGCGTTCGTTGTGATTCCGCTTTTATTGGTGGTGTATTTCGCATTCACCGACAAAAACGGCGCGTTCACATTCGACAATCTCTCAAAGATTGTGCACTATCTGCCGATCTTTGCAAAATCAATCAACCTGGCGCTCATTGCCACGATTATTAGTTTTTTAATCGGCTACCCGCTCGCCTACTGCATCGCGCGCTCACGCACCCATGTGCAGCGGAATCTCATCCTGCTCGTGATGCTGCCGATGTGGATGAATTTCCTGCTGCGCACCTATGGCTGGATGACGCTCTTAGAAAACGAAGGCATCATCAACAAGCTGCTCGGCATGATCGGTCTCGGGCCGTTTGAAATGATCAACACACAGGGCGCTGTGGTGCTCGGCATGGTGTATAACTATCTGCCGTTCATGGTGCTCCCGCTCTATTCGATTCTTGTAAAAATCGACCGCTCCGTGATTGAGGCGGCGCAGGATCTGGGCGCGAACCGGTTTCAGGTGCTGTGCAAGGTACTGTTTCCGCTGAGTATGCCGGGCATTGTATCGGGGGTCACGATGGTGTTTGTCCCGTCGGTCAGTACGTTTATCATCTCGAGAATGCTGGGCGGCGGCGGCAATATGCTCATCGGCGATTTGATCGAAACGCAGTTCTTAGGCGGCTCATATAATCCCTATCTCGGCTCGGCGCTGTCGCTTGTGCTGATGGTCGTCATGCTCTTGATTATGACGGTGATGAACGCCTTTGACGAAGACGATATGGAGGGAATGCTTGTATGAGATCGATTGGAAAAAAGCTGTACCTCGCCTGTTGTTTTCTGTTTTTATACGCGCCGATCGCCGTGCTCATCGTATTTTCCTTTAATGAATCGAAAAACCGCGCGACGTTCACGGGCTTTACGCTCAAATGGTATGCATCGCTGTTTCAAAATGAGCTGATTATGCGTTCACTTTTCAATACGCTGATCGTCGCCGCGGCGGCAAGTATCATCGCGACAGTGCTCGGCACGATTGCGGCGCTCGGCATCAGCGGCATGCGCAAACGGATGCGCAGCGCTGTCATGAACATCACCTATCTGCCGGTCATCAACCCGGAGATTATCACCGGTATTTCGATGATGCTGCTGTTTGTGTTTATCAAGGAGATTTTCCACTTAGAGCTCGGATTTGTGACTGTGCTGATTGCGCACATCACATTCTGTCTGCCGTACGTGATTTTAAACGTCCTGCCGAAGCTTCGGCAGATGGATGTTTCATTGTATGAGGCGGCGCTCGATCTTGGCTGTACGCCGGTCAGCGCGTTTATAAAAGTTGTGCTGCCGCAGATCATGCCCGGCATCGCCTCGGGTTTTCTGATGTCGTTTACGTTTTCGCTCGACGACTTCATCATCACCTATTTTACAAGCGGCAGTTCGTTCCAGACACTGCCGGTCACGATTTACTCGATGACGCGCATGAAAGTCAATCCGCAGATCAACGCACTGTCCACGCTGATGTTCGTTGCTGTACTTGTGCTGCTGTTATTGATGAATGTGCGCAAAAAGCCGAAAGGGGTGCACGCATGAAACAACGCGCTGTTTGCCTGATTCTCTGTCTTGTTGTCTTTCTCACCGCACTCCCGATGCCCGCAGCGGCTGCTGAAGAGCAGGTATTATATGTGTATAACTGGGGCGAATACATCTCGGACGGCAGCGACGGCTCGATTGACGTCATTGCCGAATTTGAAGCAACACACCCCGGTGTGCGCGTCGATTATCAGACGTATGCGACAAACGAGGAGATGTACGCAAAAATCGTCAGCGGCTCCGCGGAATACGATGTGCTCATTCCGTCGGACTATATGGTCGGCAAGCTGATTGAGGAAGATCGTTTGGCGCCGCTTAATTTTGAAAACATCGAAAACTACCGCTATATTGACGAATCCTTCCGCGGTCTTGAATACGATCCGGAGAACAAATACTCGGTCCCCTATACCTGGGGCACCGTGGGAATCATCTACAACAAAACGAAAGTCACCGAACCGGTCGAGAGCTGGGACATTTTGTGGGACGCAAACTACGCCGGTCAGATCCTGATGTTCAACAATCCGCGTGACGCGTTCGGCATCGCGTTAAAAAATCTCGGTTATTCGCAGAACACCACCGACCCTGAACAGCTTGCCGAAGCCACAGAAGTGCTCAAAGAGCAGAAATGGATCGTGCAGGCGTATGTCATGGATGAGATTTTTCCCAAAATGACAAACGGTGAAGCGGCGCTCGCACCGTATTATGCAGGCGACGCAATCACAATGATCGAGGACAATCCCGATCTGGCGTTTGCCGTTCCGAAAGAGGGCACAAACCGGTTTGTCGATGCGATGGTGATTCCAAAGACATCAAAAAACAAGGAGCTGGCGGAGGAATTTATCAATTTCATGCTGAATCCTGAGATTGCCGCGGCGAATATTTCGTATATCGGCTACTCGACGCCGATGACCGCGGCACGCGAGCTGTTAGACGATGAACTCAAAGATAATCCGATCAGCTATCCGGACGAATCGATTCTCGAAAAATGCGATACATTTGTGAATCTCGATGAAGAGACAAACGACTATATGCAGAACGCATGGATTGAGGTGCTGGCGTTTGGTGAAAACGACGTCGGTGCCATCGTCTGTCTTATCGTGGAAACGTCGGCAATCATCGCGCTTGCCGTATTCTTAATTATCAAAAAGCGAAAAAACCGATAAACGGTCATAAAAGTCAAAACCTCCGGCTAAGCCGGAGGCTTGATTAGCCCTAGAAGGGCATTTTACAGACAATCCCCCTAAAGGGGGCCTGAAAAGGTCTGCCACCTGCATTACTTTCTCAGGCCACCCCTTAAGG
>CALXAM010000086.1 GCA_944386285.1 uncultured Clostridia bacterium
TTTCTTCTTCCAACTCCTGAACATGTGTGTATTTTCTTCGTGACATACGAACACCCCCTGTATAGGTTTATTTTCCTACACAGGGGGCGTTTTGTCTATTGTCCGTTTTTACTGGTTCGGTCCAGAAATCCGCCGGTTATTTTTTGTTTCATATTTGGATATTTTCTATGGTCGCATGACTCATAAAAGGATTATTTTGTTGGACAGATCTTTCTCTTTACGCGTAATATGCAGAAAATTTTAAGAAAAATATTTTGTTGGTTGGACTATTATTTTAAATCAACAATAAGACTTGATTTTTCAAAAGAGAACGGTATAATGAGTGCATAAGAAAAAGAAATCCGTTGGATATCTGTTTTACCGATTTGGTGAAATGATTTCAATGTGTACGGAGGAATTAACATGAAAGAGTTATTATTTCAAACATTTCGTCATGAAGTGACAGAGCGTGCACCATGGGTTCCGTTTGCCGGTGTTCATGCTGGAAGCTTAAAGGGATATGATGCAACCGAAATGCTTACCGATGCGGATAAAGCATTTGAGTCGCTGATGGAAGTGAACCGTCTGTATCGTCCGGATGGACAGCCGGTTATTTTTGATTTGCAGATTGAAGCGGAATGTCTGGGCTGTGATTTGACTTGGGCAAAAGACTGCTCGCCATCCGTTTCGGGACATCCGCTGGACGGCAGCGACGAAGAACCGCCTGTTACACCGTGCAACTGCAAAATTCCGACAAAAGAATCCGGCAGAATTCCGTTTGTACTCGAAGTGATGAAACGAATGAAAGCTGCAGTCGGTGAGACAACCGCACTGTATGGACTGATTTGTGGACCGTTTACATTGGCGTCGCATCTGCGTGGTAACAATCTTTTTACCGATATGTTTGATTTTGAAGAGGAAACCGAAAGCTTGTTTGATTTCTGCAAACGGGTCTGTATGCGGATGACAGACTACTATGTAGAAGCGGGAATGGATGTCATTGCGATTGTTGACCCGCTGATTTCACAGATCTCCACTGCGCATTTTGAGCAGTTTATGACAAAACCGTATACAGAGCTGTTCGCATATATTCGTGAAAAAGGTGTATATTCTTCCTTCTTTGTCTGCGGTGATGCAACACGTAATATCGAGGCAATGTGCATGACCAATCCGGACTCGATTTCTGTCGATGAAAACGTTGACCTGCTCGCTGCAAAAGAAATCACGGATCGCTATAACATCGTTATTGGCGGTAATATTCCGCTGACATCGATTATGCTGCTCGGCAATCAGCAGGACAATATGAAATTTGTTGTCAATCTCTTAGACTCGATTCCGGAGAAGAAGAACTTTATTTTGGCGCCTGGCTGTGATATGCCGTATGAAGTGCCGGTAGAAAACGGAATCGCTGTGGCACAGGCAGCAATCGAAACTGATATGGTTCGTGAAATTGTTGCAAACTATCATCCGGAAGAAATTGATACCTCTTCGGTTGTGGTTCCGGACTATGCTTCCCTTAAAAAACCGTTGGTTGAGGTGTTTACACTCGATTCTGCACAGTGTGCAGCATGCAGCTATATGATGAATGCGGCAACACATGCAGTCGAAACGTTTGGCGATGCCGTTGACTTAGTAGAATATAAGTTTATCTATAAAGAAAACGTTGCACGCTGCGTCAAGATGGGTGTGAAAAACTTGCCGTCTCTGTATATTAACGGCGAACTCAAATATAGCTCCATTATTCCGACAAGAGCTGCGCTCGAACAGGATATCCGTGATGCGATTGAACAGTGCGGAAAATAAGACGCAAGAGGGAAACGGTATCCGTCTTTATTTGATTACCGGCTTTTTAGGTGCAGGAAAAACAACGTTCATCAAGCAGTTTCTTCATTTGTTTCCTTTCGGAGAACGTGTGGAGCTGATTGTCAATGAGTTTGGAAAAGAAGGTGTCGATGGCGCATTGCTTTCCGAGCTTGGTGCAGTTATGAAGGAGATTAACGGCGGATCGATTTTCTGCGCGTGCCGCATGGATCAATTTGAAAAAGCATTGCAGCAGTCGATTGCACGGCAACCGGATATTATTCTTGTGGAAGCATCCGGAATGTCTGATCCAACGGGTGTGAGACGGTTGTTTGCGCAGACAGATCGTTTTGCACAGATTTCGTATCAGGGGGCGGTCTGTCTTGTGGATGCAGTACGGTTTCCCAAACTGTATGCTACCGCACGAACGTGTGTGAAGCAGCTTTCTTCCAGTGATATCGCCATAATAAACCGCACAGATTTGGCGTCATCTGATCAGATTCAGCAGACGGAATCGCTCATTCGCGGGCAGCGGCCTGATATACGAATGATAAAAACGACGTTTGGAAAAATTTCGCCGGAATTTCTTTCGTATTTTCCACAGACGGTATCGGATGATACGCCAATGAATTTGACAGCGGATTTGACGCTTCGATGCGTTACGGTATCTATATCGCCGGATATTACGTCTTACGAACTTCAGAAATTCATCGAGATGTTTGCGGAAGAAACGTTTCGCGTAAAAGGATGGATTCAGACAACAGAAGGCCTTGTTTTGGCAGATTGTGTTGCCAATGTGGTATCTGTATCGCCTGCGAAAAATACAGTATCTCCCGATGCGATTGGGATTCTGACGGTGCTTTCCGGTGCTGGAATGCCGGTATTTTCCTCTGTAAAGAAGGCGGCGCAGTGGTATCCGGATAAAATCTTATCGATCTCTCAGCGCGCATAAAGGCTCATTTGCAGGGAAGTGCTCATGATATTAAAAAGGGACAGATTCTTATAGAATCTGTCCCTTTCTTATTTGGCGATTGTATTCTGAAAAAATTAATAAAACGCCGAATATCAAAATGGAGATACGGCGTCAAACAATACTGCGATAGAGGGTGTCAGCAAAATGAATCTCCACCACAAGCGCAAAATAATCAATAAAACAAAAGCCCCCGAACGCGACTGACGCGTCGAGGGTTTTGACTGGTACGCCCGATGCGATTCGAACGCACGACCTTCAGAGTCGGAGTCTGACACTCTATCCAGCTGAGCTACGGGCGCATATGCAAAGCAATGCAACGAGATATATTATACCAGTGTTTTTCATAAAAAGCAAGCATCATTTAAGAAAATCAAAAAAATCTTAGCCCAAAAGCAACTAGAAAACACAAAACAACGTGGATGTATCGTAACAAATTTTGGCTTTTACAGTGCTTTTTAAGGGCTTTAGTTGACATTGCAGGCACGGTCTGATATGATAAACCATGTATATAAAGGAGTGATTATATTTGGACGAATCTGCCGCGATACAAATTGCTGCGATTATTGTTTTGATCATCTGTTCTTCATTCTTTTCCGGTACGGAAACTGCGTTTTCGAGTTTCAGCCGTGCGAGAATGAAAAATTATGCAAATGCCGGAGATAAACGTGCAAACCGTGTACTGAAAATTTCGGATCAGTTTGACAGCGCGCTGTCTGCACTTTTGATCGGAAATAACATCGTAAATATTGCATCTGCTTCGATTGGAACGATTCTGTTTACGAATTGGTTCCCGGCTTACGGTGCGATGATTTCTACGATTGTATTGACGATTGTTGTATTGATTTTCGGTGAAGTATTGCCGAAATCTCTTGCAAAGCGCAGTCCGGAAGAACGCGCGCTTCGGTCTTCGGGAATCTTGTGGTTCTGTATGAAAGTATTCTCACCACTTGTATTTTGTTTACAGGCGGTTGTCGGACTGTTTTCTAAAAAAGAGGATAATCAACCGAGTGTGACAGAAGAAGAACTCAAAGTTATCATTGAAGAAATTGAAGACGAAGGCGTATTAAACGAACACGAAAGCGAACTGGTACAATCTGCGATTGAATTTGATGATATCATGGTGGATGAAATTTTGACACCGCGTGTGGATGTTGCTGCGGTTTCAACAACAGAAAAGCCACAGGCAGTTTTAGATTTGTTTTTCTCTACAGGATATTCAAGACTTCCGGTATATGAAAAAACGATTGACAATATTTTAGGTGTTATCACACAAAAGGATTTTGTACAGGCGTACTTAAAGCAAAATGGCGATGTTTCCATTATGCCGCTGATTCAAAAGGTTTTGTTTGTACCGCCGAAAAAACGAATCTCCTCGCTGTTAAAAGAATTGCAGCATGAGGTGATGCATATGGCGGTTGTCACAGATTCCTATGGCGGTACCATCGGTATTATCACGATAGAGGATATAATTGAAGAACTGGTCGGTGATATTTGGGATGAAAGCGACCATGTGAAAAATGAGATTGTTCCGATCGGTGAAAATACATACCGTGTGGACGGTGACATGAACGTGTTTGATCTGTTTGAATATTTGGATATGGAAGATTGTTCGTATGACGGGAGCAGTCAGTCTGTCGGCGGATGGGCGCTTGATATGTTTGAGCATATTCCGCACGCAAACGAATCGTTTACGTTTGAAACACTTACCATTCAGGTGGAAACTGTGACGGAACAGCGTATTACCTCGTTGATTGTAAAAAAAGAACCTATCGATTCTGAAGATGAGCAGTAAATATGGAAGCTCTCAGAAGGTTTTTACCTTTTGAGAGCTTTTTTTCTCTTTTTTTGTTGCAATTTCACAAGAAAGGCGTTATAATAAATCCTATAACCGCTTTAAAGCAATAAATTGAGAATGAGGTGCTTGTATGTTTTTTCAGAAAGACATCGAAACGATGCCACGAAAACAATTAGAAGAAATGCAGCTTGAACGGCTGAAGTGGGTCGTCGCCTATTGCTATAATAATGTACCTTTTTATCATGAGCGCTTAAAAAAAGCTGGTGTGGTTCCGGAAAAGATCAAATGCCTGTCTGATATTGAGTATATTCCGTTTACAACAAAAGCGGATATTCGTGATACCTATCCGTTTGGGCTGTTTGGCAAACCAATGAAAGAGATTGTGCGGATTCACGCGTCGAGTGGTACAACCGGAAAACCGACGGTTGTAGGATATACGCGAAAAGATCTGGATACTTGGTCGGATTGTGTTGCGCGGCTTTGTGTTGCGGTTGGCGCTACCGACGAAGATATCGTTCAGATTGCATTTGGATACGGACTGTTTACCGGTGCGCTGGGACTTCATTATGGCCTTGAAAAACTGGGTGCAACCATTATTCCTGCTTCTTCGGGAAATACGAAAAAGCAAGTTATGATGCTTAAAGATTTTGGTGTCACCGCATTGGTCAGTACACCGTCTTATGCACTTTATATGAGTGAAGTTGCACATGAATGCGGCATTTCAAACGACGAACTGAAGCTGCGTCTTGGCTTGTTTGGTTCAGAAGGATGCACGCAGGAGATGCGTGAGCAGGTTGAAAAAGGCTTTGATCTGTTTGCAACCGATAACTACGGAATGAGCGAGCTGATGGGTCCGGGCGTTTCCGGCGAATGTCATCTGCGCTGCGGACTGCACGTCAACGAAGATCATTTCTATCCGGAAATCATCAATGCACAAACGGGTGAAACGCTCGAAGCTGGTGAACGCGGTGAGCTTGTTATTACAACGCTTACCAAAGAGGGCATTCCGATGCTTCGTTACCGTACAAAGGATATCACACGCTTAAATTATGAACCGTGTGCCTGCGGCAGAACGTTTGTCCGAATGGATAAAACAACCGGCAGAACGGATGATATGCTCAAGATCCGCGGTGTCAATGTGTTCCCGAGTCAGATTGAAAGTGTATTGGTTCAGATGGAGAATATCGGTCCGCACTATCAGCTGATCGTTCGCAGAGAGGGCTTTATGGATACACTCGAAGTACAGGTGGAACTGGTAGACGGACGGCTGCTTGAGGATTACGGTGTATTGGAACAGCTCCAAAGACAAGTGAAGGCAAATCTGCATACCGTGCTTGGAATCGACTGCAAAGTATCGCTCATTGAGCCGAAATCGCTCGAACGTTTTCAGGGAAAAGCGAAACGTATTGTTGATTTGCGCGGACAGAAAGAATAAATGAGTCAATTATAAGGAGGATTTTTACATATGAAACAACTGATGCTTGGAAACGAGGCGGTAGCACGCGGCCTGTTTGAAGCAGGATGCGGTGTTGCGTCCAGTTACCCGGGAACACCGAGTACGGAAATCACCGAAGAAGCCGCGAAGTACGATGAAATCTACTGCGAATGGGCACCGAATGAGAAGGTTGCCATGGAGGTGGCGATCGGCGCGTCGATCGGTGGAAGACGTTCTTTCTGTGCAATGAAGCATGTCGGCTTAAACGTTGCGGCAGATCCGCTGTTTACCGCGTCTTATACCGGAGTAAACGCAGGTTTGGTCATCGCTGTAGCAGATGATCCGGGGATGCATTCGTCGCAGAACGAACAAGATTCGCGTCATTATGCGATTGCGTCAAAGGTACCGATGCTTGAGCCTTCCGATTCCGCAGAATGCAAAGCGTTTACAAAGCGCGCGTACGAGCTTTCGGAGCAGTTTGACACACCGGTTATTTTACGTCTTTCGACCCGTATTGCACATTCACAGAGTTTGGTGGATGTCGAACCGCGTCAAGAACTGCCGTTAAAACCGTATGTGAAGAATCCGCAGAAATATGTCATGATGCCGGGAATGGCGAAGAAAAAGCATCCGGTTGTTGAAAAACGTACCTGCGATTTGACCGCGTATGCAGAAACATGTGACTTAAACGTAGAGATCATGGGTGATACGAAAATCGGTATTATTGCAAACGGTCCTTCATTCCAATATGCAAGAGAAGCAATGGGCGACCGTGCGTCTTATTTAAAACTCGGTATGGTGCATCCGCTTCCGGTTGAGAAAATTCGTTCATTTGCCAGTAAAGTAGAAACCCTTTACGTCATTGAAGAGCTTGACGATGTGATTGAATCGCATGTCAGAGCTCTGGGTATTCCAGTTCATGGAAAAGATTTGTTCCCGCTGATTGGTGAAATTTCGCAGAATATGGTCAAGGAAAAGCTGACAGGTGAAACGGCTGCGGTCGAATCGATTGGTGAGGAAATTCCGGGACGTCCGCCGGTTATGTGCGCCGGATGTCCGCACAGAGGTCTGTTTTATACATTGTCTAAAAATAAAGTGATGGTTTCGGGTGATATCGGCTGCTATACGCTCGGTGCGCTCGCGCCGCTTGCTGCAATGGACACGACTGTTTGTATGGGCGCTTCTATCTCCGGCCTGCACGGTTTTAACAAAGCGCGTGGAGAGGAAAGCGAGAGCCGTTCGGTTGCAGTCATCGGTGACAGTACGTTTATGCACTCAGGTATGACCAGCCTCGCGAACGTTGCGTATAACGCAAGCAATTCAACGGTGATCATTCTCGATAACTCCATCACAGGTATGACCGGCCATCAGCAGAACCCAACGACCGGATATAATATCAAAGGCGATCCGGCTGCAAAAATCAGCTTGGAAAAAGTATGTGAGGCAATGGGCATTCGTCGGGTTCAGGTTGTGGATCCGTATGACTTAAAGACGTGCGATCAGGTGTTAAAAGAGGAACTTGCAGCGAAAGAACCCTCGGTGATTATTTCCCGCCGTCCGTGCGCGCTTTTAAAATATGTTAAGTATAATCCGCCGTTTACGGTGAATGCAGATAAATGCCGCGGCTGTCAGTCCTGTATGAAGATCGGCTGTCCGGCAATCAGTATCAAAAACAAAAAGGCGGTTGTCGATCAAACCCAGTGTGTGGGATGCGGATTGTGCAGTTCGCTGTGCGCATTTGACGCATTTGACAAAGGAGGAAACCAGGCATGAATCAAACAAAAAGTATCATGATCGTTGGTGTAGGCGGACAGGGAACACTGCTTGCAAGCCGTATTCTTGGTCATGCGATCATTCGTCAGGGATTTGATGTGAAAGTGAGCGAAGTACACGGAATGAGTCAGCGCGGCGGCAGTGTTGTGACGTATGTGCGGTTTGGCGATCGTGTAGATTCTCCGATTGTCGATCTTGGGCAGGCAGACGTGATTCTTTCCTTTGAACAGCTCGAGGCAGCACGGTATTTGCCGTATCTCAAAGAAGGCGGCAAGCTGATTACGAATACGCAGCAGATCGATCCGATGCCGGTGATTACCGGTGCGGCAGCTTATCCGCAGGGACTGATTGAGAAAATGAAGGCGTGCGGTGCAGATGTGCTGGCGATCGATGCGCTTTCGCTCGCTGAAGAAGCAGGTTCGACAAAAGCAATCAACGTGGTGCTTATTGGTGTGCTGTCGCAGTATATGGATTTTAAAGCTGAGGTTTGGAACGAGGCAATCAATGAATGCGTGCCGAAAAAATTCTTGGAAATAAATCAAAAAGCGTTCGCTTTGGGCGCATCTTATGAGAGGGGTTGATGACAATGGGAAAGTTTCGGTCTCCGGAAATTGAAACCGCATCCAGACATACCATGCGGATCGTACAGTCCGACCGACTTGCCGATATGGTCAAAAGAGTGTATGAAAATGTGCCGTTTTATAAACGCAAACTGGATGAATGCGGGATTCATCCAGATGACATCAAAAGTGTTGATGATTTAAAACGGCTTCCGTTTACGAACAAAACCGATTTGCGTGATAACTATCCATATGGATTGTTCGCACTGCCGCTTGGTCAAGTGACAGAAATCCATGCGTCAAGCGGTACGACAGGAAAGCAAACGGTGGTTGGTTATACGGAAAATGACCTAAAGACATGGGGCGAATGCGCAGCGCGTGCAATTACTGCTGCAGGCGGTACGCATGAAGATGTGCTGCATGTTTCATATGGTTATGGTCTGTTTACCGGCGGTCTTGGATTGCATTACGGCGGGCAGGCGATGGGTTCTACGGTTATTCCGGCTTCTTCCGGAAATACTGCACGTCAGCTTACCATTATGCAGGATTTTGGTTCGACCATTCTTTGCTGTACGCCGTCTTATGCCATGTATTTGGGCGAATCGCGTGAAGAAGCGGGAATTCCGCTTTCTGACATTCATTTAAAAGCCGGTATTTTCGGTGCAGAACCATGGACGGAGCAAATGCGTAAAAGCATTGAGGAAAAACTCGGAATCAAAGCGTATGATATTTACGGATTGTCCGAAGTAATGGGACCAGGCGTCGCATTTGAGTGTGAGTGTCAAAATGGATTGCACATCAATGAAGATTTCTTTATTCCGGAGATTATTGATCCGAAAACTGGCGAAGTGCTGCCTGACGGAGAATACGGTGAATTGGTCTTTACCTGTATTACAAAAGAAGCGCTTCCGCTGATTCGGTATCGCACACGGGATATTACCTGCTTAACACATGAGACATGTGCTTGCGGCAGAACGCTTGTTAAAATGGCGAAGCCGCGCGGCAGAAGCGACGATATGCTGATTATCCGCGGTGTCAATGTGTTCCCGAGTCAGATCGAAGAAGTTTTACTTCACACCAAAGATGTTACAGCAAACTATCAGCTGATTGTTGACCGTGTGAACAACTTGGATACATTGGAAGTTCGTGTAGAAATGGCGCCGGACATGGACTTCGATGCAGTGCGTTTGGTTGAAGAAAAAGAACGTGAAATTAAAGGACGGCTGCATTCTGTACTCGGCCTTTCAGCGGGCGTTACGATTGTGGAACCGAAGTCGATTGAACGCAGTGAAGGAAAAGCAAAACGTATCATTGACAATCGCCATACATACGATTAAAGCAGAATGAGGAGGTCTTTTTATGACAATCAATCAGTTGTCCGTATTTATTGAAAACAAACGCGGCAGACTTGCGGAAATCACGAAGATTTTAAAGGAGAGTGGCGTGGATATCCGTGCACTTTCGATTGCAGATACAAAGGAATTCGGTATTTTGCGTTTGATTGTAAATGATGCGCAGAAAGCTGCGGACGTCTTAAAAGCCGAGGGATTCACCGTATCACTCACAAAAGTTGTGGCAATCGGAATTGATGACCGTCCGGGCGGACTTGCTGCTGCTATGGAAGTTTTGCGTGATAACGCCATCAGTGTGGAATATATGTATGCGTTTATCAGCCGCTCGGAGGATACAGCATATGTCATTTTGCGTGTTGCAAACAATGAAGAAGCTGTACGAATTTTCACGGAAAACGGCTTTAAGGTCATGTGCAGTGATGAATTCTAAATAATTGAAAGAAATTTGATCTTCCTTAATGAGAACAGGTGTATGAAAATATTCATACACCTGTTTTTGTATGGGAAAAACGGTTTGCTGTGTGGATTAAAAGAAAGCGAATAATAATGATATAAACAAAGTAAAATTTTCTGCATTCACAGACTTGTTTATGGAAAGCGAACAATCATCTTTTTACAGGGAAGAGATTGTACCACAACACCCTTAAGCGCGGATTGTATTGTGATTTTTTGCCTGTAAAAGTGGAGGTGTTTATTGTTTGAAATACAATGGTGTTGTGTTCTCATTATAGGTGAGTGGCTAAGTTTATTCGGGGAATTTTAAATGTCTAAAAAGCATAACTTAATATTAGATATATTGAAATCACTGCTTGTTTTTGTTATACTCTGTTTGGAGGCAACGATATGGAACTTCGAGTATTAAACTATTTTTTGGCAGTTGCGCGGGAAGAAAATTTTACGAAAGCGGCACAGCAGCTGCATGTCACACAACCCACGCTTTCAAGGCAAATTGCAGATTTAGAGCAGGAGCTTGGCGTGAAGTTATTTGTTCGCAGCAATCATAATATCATTTTGACCGAGGACGGAATGATATTAAAACACCGTGCACAGGAAATTTTGTCTTTGGCAGATAAAACAAAACGGGATTTTATGCAAAAAGATAAAACGCTTTCGGGTACCATTTCAATCGGAAGCGGTGAATTTCGTTCAACAGAGTATTTAGCAAAAATCATTGCTGCGTTCCGTAAAAAATATCCCAATGTAACATATGAGATTTATAGCGGAAACGCAAATAACATTCGCGATTATATTGAACGAGGATCCCTTGATATCGGCTTAATGTCGGAGCCGATTGATATGCGGAAATATAATTTTATCAATATGCCAATGAAAGAACGATGGGGTGTATTTGTTCCGCATACCTCTTCACTTTTTGAAAAGGAAAATGTCAAACCTCAAGATTTAGCTGGGATGTCAGTGGTCACTGCAACAGGCGACTTCAACCAAAGCAGAATCGGAAAATGGCTTGGCGCATATAAAGATCAGGTTGAAATCGCTGCAACCGCAAATCTCCCTTATAACGAAGCAGTGCTGGCCAAAGAAAATATAGGTGTAATGCTCAGCATCGATTTAAACTGCACGTATGAGAATTTGCGCTTTATCCCTTTGCATCCTGTTTTGGAAGTTTCAACGGCGTTAGGCTGGAAAAAAGATCAGATATTCTCTGCTGTAACCTCTGCGTTTATTGATTTCGCTACACAATACATAAAAGGCATAACTGATGATAAATTATAAGTATTCGACATTTCATAGAAACGGACCTATAATAAAGGTGTTCCAAATCGGAGCACCTTTATTTTTATGACAGAAAGGGGTTTGCAATGACAATCCAAGAGGCAAGTGAGAAATATAATATCCCCATTCAGATTTTGCGGGAATATGAAAGCTGGGGATTGTGCGACGAGGTAAAAAAGGTAATGGGATCGTGGCATTATGACGATCGTGATATTGAGCAGCTGAGCACCATTATGACGCTTCATGACATCGGGTTTTGTCATGATGAAATTGAAACATATATGCGTTTATTGCTGAAAGGGAAAGAAACTGAGCAGGAACGAATGGAAATGCTCAATCAAAAAAGAGATGGAACACTCAAAGAAATCCACTTTAAAGAAAGACAATTAGATCGTTTAGACTATCTCCGATTTGAAATCAAGAAAAAAAGTCAAGGGGGTTTTTAACAATGAAAAAATTAGCAGCAATGTTTATCGTATTTACTGTACTGTGTTCTTTTAGTGCTTGCAGTAACAATACGAATAACGGGGAAACTTCTTCAGCGGCTTTAGAAAATGAAGCGTCAAATGTCGCTTCAGCCGAAGATACCAATCCGCAAAGCAGTTCCTCTCAGTTATCAGGAGCAGGTTCCGAATCGCCGCAAACCGATGTAAAATCATTGGTTGTCTATTTTTCGTGGTCAGGCAATACCGAACATGTTGCACAAGCAATTCAAACGCAAACAGGTTCTGATCTTTTTGAAATCATACCAAAAGAACCATACAGCGATGACTATGATACAGTTGTGGATATTGCACAGGAGGAGCAGAAAAACAATGCGCGTCCGGAAATTTCCGAACATAACATAGATATTACGCAGTATGATGTGATTTACGTTGGATTTCCGAATTGGTGGGGAGATATGCCGATGATTCTTTATACGTTCTTTGACAGTTACGATTTATCGGGCAAAACCATTGCACCGTTCTGCACCAGCGGCGGCAGCGGACTTTCGGATACAGTAAATACAATAAAATCGCTTGAACTCAATGCGACAGTAACCGACGGACTTCATATCGGAAGTGGTTCTTCTTCCAATCCGGATCGCGCAGTAAGTGCGTGGCTCTCTGAGATCGGGCTTGCAGAGTAGAAAATCTTTTGACTAAATCAGAATAACAAAAAGAAAGGAAGAAAATTCATATGAAGTATTTCAGTGAGGAAGCATTTCAAAAAGTAAATGTGTTTGGGACAGGACACTTAAACGAAGCATTTGCGCAGTATTTTATCGGAGATTCATTTTTGAACCCTCTGACAAATCCGAAAGAAACCGCAGTTTTTCTTGCGAATGTAACGTTTGAACCGGGCTGCAGAAATCACTGGCACATTCATCACGCAACCAAAGGCGGCGGGCAGATTCTGATTTGTACCGCAGGCGAGGGATGGTATCAGGAGGAAAATAAGCCGCCGGTTTCTCTTTGTGCAGGGACAGTCATTACGATTCCTCCGGGAATAAAGCATTGGCACGGCGCTAAAAAAGATAGTTGGTTTTCGCATATCGCGGTGGAAGTGCCGGGAAAAAACACTTCCAATGAGTGGTGCGAATCTGTAACCGATGAAGAATATGACAAATTGGAGGAAAAATAAAATGAGCAGCAAGCTTGTCGCTTATTTCTTAGCAAGCGGCGTTACAAAAGCTGTGGCTGAGCGGTTGGCGAAGATCATAGACGCAGATGTATTTGAAATAAAGCCCGTGGTTCCTTATTCCCGTGCCGATCTTGATTGGACGAATCAACAAAGCCGCAGTTCCATTGAAATGCGGGATATCAATACCCGTCCGGAAATTGCAGAAACGATTTCGAATATGGAGGATTATGATATCGTATGGATCGGTTTTCCGATTTGGTGGTATGTTGCACCGACGATTATTTATACGTTTTTAGAAAGTTATGATTTTTCGGGAAAGACGATCATTCCTTTTGCGACTTCCGGAGGCAGCGGAATGGGGAAAACAACAGAAATCTTACAATCGATTTGTCCTAACGCAACGATTAAAAACGGGAAAATGTTCAATCACGTTTCGGAGCAAGAGATGAAAGACTGGGCTTATCGCATTTTGCGATGAGGGATTTTTAGTTTTTAGAAAGAGGAGTGTGCTTATGGAATATACGAAATTGGGAAAGTCAGACCTTACGGTATCTCGGATTTGTATGGGATGTATGGGGTTCGGCGAAGCCGGAAACGGCCAGCATAGTTGGACGGTTGATGAAACTCATTCCCGACAGATCATCAAAAGAGGTTTAGAACTGGGCGTAAATTTCTTTGATACAGCCATTTCCTATCAAAGCGGTACAAGCGAACAATATCTCGGCAGAGCGATTCGTGATTTTGCAAAGCGGGATGAGGTGATTGTTGCAACGAAATTTTTGCCCCGCACATCCGAAGAAATTGCCGCAGGAATTACAGGACAGCAGCATATTGAACAGATGCTGAATAAAAGTCTTGCAAACCTCGGTATGGATTATGTGGATTTATATATCTATCATATGTGGGATTATCAAACGCCGCTTTATGATATTATGGAGGGGCTTAATCGTGTCGTAAAAGCGGGAAAAGCTCGTTATATTGGAATATCCAACTGCTTTGCATATCAGCTTTGCAAGGCAAATGCACTGGCAGAACAAGAGGGGTTCGCAAAATTTGTGTCAGTGCAGGGACATTATAATTTGATCTTCAGAGAGGAAGAACGGGAAATGGCGAAACTTTGTCATGAGGATTCGATTGCTATGACACCGTACAGTGCACTTGCAGGCGGACGGCTCTCTAAGCATCCCGGCGAAACCTCAAAACGTTTGCGGGAGGATCACTATGCACAGTTAAAATACGGTGCTACTGCGAAAGCTGATGGTGTGATTATTGACCGTGTAGCAGAGCTCGCCAAAGAGCTCGGTGTTTCTATGACAGAGGTTGCGCTTGCCTGGTTATTGACAAAGGTTACGGCGCCTGTTGTGGGCGCAACGAAGATTCATCATATTGAGGGGGCTTCAAAAGCGGTTGAACTTTATCTATCTGATGATGAAATTCGATTTTTGGAAGAACCATATGTCCCGCATTCATTGGTCGGTGTCATGGCGCAGAATACGGCGGCTTCTGCAAAGGAGCAGCATGTCTGGTCTATTGGAAATCAAAGCATCTGAAAGGAGAACAAAAATGGATTTATATAAAACAGACCCCGAATTTGCAGAGCGTTTTGCATATTTTGCATTTACAGAAGTTCCAAATGAAGAAAATGAGCAATTAGAAGAACGAACACGTTATATGGCAATTTTAGCGACGCTGATTGGCTGCGGCGGTTTGGACGCATATAGAGAAATGCTATTAAAAGCATTGGAAAATGGAGTGACACCCGTGGTTGTAAAAGAGATTGTTTATCAGGCAACCGACTATTTGGGGTATGGCAGAATGCTGCCGTTTCTCAATGCGACCAATGAATTATTATGTAAAAGAGGTGTCAGCCTTCCACTTGAAGGACAGGCAACGACGACGCTCGATGACAGACTTGAAAAAGGTGTAGAGGCGCAGGTTGAAATCTTCGGCGAACAAATGAAAGATGCTTTTAAAACAGGACATATCAACCGTTGGCTTGCAGCAAATTGTTTTGGTGATTACTATACCCGAAAGGGACTGACGCTTTCGGAGCGTGAGCTGATTACTTTTTGTTTCCTTATGGCGCAGGGAGGCTGTGAGCCGCAGCTGATTGCACATGCAAAAGGCAATATGAATGTAGGAAATGATCAGGTTTTTCTGATGAAAGTCATTTCCCAGTGTCTGCCCTATATCGGTTATCCCCGCAGTTTAAATGCCATTCGTTGTGTGAATCAGGCGGTGGAAGAGTGAAACCAAAAGCCGTCCTCAAATTGGCTGTTGATGGTCTGATGACAATTTTGATCTTATTCTTAATGGGCTATCAGCTTTGGGGAGAAGTACTGCATGAGTGGGCAGGTGCAGCGGCGTTGGTGTTTTTTATCATTCATCATGGTTTGAATCGCGGATTTTATAAGACGCTGTTTCAAGGAAGCTATTCTGTTATGTCGCTATGTATTGATTGTCTGGTGCTGATTGTTATGCTGCTGCAAATGTATAGCGGTATTGTCATATCACGCTACGTGTTTGCTTTCCTTCCGTTTGGCGGCGGGATGGCTCTTGTGCGACGGCTTCATATTCTTGGCGCGTATTGGGGGTTTCTCTTGATAAGTGTGCATTTGGGACTTCATTGGAATATGATGTTATCAATCATTCGAAAGATAATAAAAATCAAAAGCGGTTCAAACATTCGCAGTACAATCACTTTTTGGGCTGGATTGGCGATTGCCGGCTACGGGGTATGGGCATTTATTGATAGAAATTTTTTTAGCTATTTGTTTATGCAAACCGAGTTTGTTTTTTTGGATTACAGTGAACCAGCGATGTTGTTTTACATTGATTATCTTGCGCTTATGGGACTTTGTATCTTTATTGCCCATTATGGCACAAAAATGTTGCGGAAAATAAAAAAGAAAGGAAAGGGATCATCATGAATGTTCTGACATTGAATAATGGAAATAAAATCCCGGCTTTGGGACTGGGTACATGGTTTATTGACGACGATAAAGCAGAACAAGCAGTTATTTCTGCTGTAAAAATTGGATATCGTCATATTGATACTGCACAAGCGTACGGCAATGAAAGAGGTGTAGGTGCGGGAGTCAGAGCTTGCAGTATTTCAAGAGAATCACTTTTCGTGACAAGTAAAGTAGCAGCAGAAGCAAAAACCTATGATGCTGCGGCACGTTCAATCGATGAATCGCTTAAGAAAATGGGACTTGCCTATATTGATCTGATGCTGATACACAGCCCGCAGCCTTGGGCGGAATGGCGCAGCAACAAGCGCTATTTTGAAGAAAACATACAGGTGTGGAAAGCACTGGAAGACGCATATCAAGCCGGTAAAATCAAAGCAATCGGCGTTTCCAATTTTCTAATCGATGATCTTGAAAATTTGATTTCACACTGTGAAATTAAGCCAATGGTCAATCAGCTTTTGATTCATATTGGCAATACACCGACAGCACTGATTTCGTTTTGCAAGGAGCAGGGAATTGTTGTTGAAGCGTACTCTCCGATTGCGCACGGTGAGGCATTGAAACATGAGACGATTGTGGCGATGGCGCGAAAATACAACATTTCTGTACCGCAGTTATGTATGAAATACGTGTTGAATTTAGGGACAGTCGCATTGCCTAAAACGGCCAATCCAAAGCATATGCAGGAAAACGCAGATCTGGATTTTACAATTTCAAAAGAGGATATGGCGTTTTTAAAATCGATCGATTTCAAAAATTATGGGGAATACAGCTGTTTTCCGGTTTTCAGCGGAAAGTAATCACTGTGCAGGAATGTAGATAAAAAGAATCCGAACGCATCATGCGTTCGGATTCTTTTTATGAAGAAAACTGTCAACAATGTTTGGAAAATACCTAACCACCAACGCGGGCTTTTTCGTTTAAGTAAAAGAAAAGAGCCCGGAGCGCGAGATGGCGTGAGGCTCAGCCTGTCAACAATGTTTAGAAAATGCCTAACCACCAACGCGGGCATCTTCGTTTAAGCAAAAGAAAAGAGCCCGGAGCGCGAAATGGCGTAAGGCTCAGCCCGTCAACAATGTTTGAAAAATACCCAACTACCAACGCGGGCACCTTCGTTTAAGTAAAATCAAAACCACTAGTAAACTAGTGGTTTGCTCAGACCCCAGAGGGGTCAGTACTTGCTGACCCCTGGAAGGGGTACTGAGAGTTTGTCATCGCATCACTACTACAGGCAGCCGCTGAAAGCGGC
>CALXAM010000087.1 GCA_944386285.1 uncultured Clostridia bacterium
ATCCGGTTTAAGTGCTTGTACTGCCGGAACGCCAAAACGCTGCAGCAGTGCTACAAGTTCCTGCATTTTCGCAGGATTGCCGCTGATCAGATCAGCGCCTGCTTTTGCCACCTGTTCCAACGAGATCACGGGCGCCGGTGCCAAAGGTACAGCTGCAGTCCCTACAGGCGCCGACGGAATCGCGGGGGGCGTTGCGGGTGCTGCTGGAGCCGCCGGAGTCAGTGGGGGAATCTTAGGTGCTTCTGTGCCCGGTTCGGGCATCGCCGGCTCCGACGGCACAGACGTTTCCTGCGTTTTCTCGGGTGCGGTTTCGCTACCCTTGAGTATCAGCTGATTTGCTTGTGCCGAAATGTCGTCAAGGCCTGCGAGCTGTAAGCCGAATGCACACACCAACGACAGCGCCTCTGCCGGCGTGGAACCTGTTACTTTAATTTCAATCATGCTAAATCCTCCTTTAAATCTCACTGCCGCAATGCGAGCAGTTTTTTCCGTTTGAATCAATACTTCCGCAGACCGGGCACAAAGAAGGGCGTTTTGCGGTTACGCGGTAGGCCACACACGGCAGCCGTACATCCAGCGCTTTATAGGCCTGAGCAGTCGTCAACGCTTTCCCCTTGAGTACGACCTGCGCATAAACGCTCTCATAACGCTGCAGATCGATATACCGTGCCCGTAAAGCTTTCAGGGTCTGAAATTCTTCAACCCGAACAACCTGCCCTAGATGATAGATTTTAATTTTCATCGTTTGCACCTCGGATCGTCAAAAATATGCACCCGCCGCTGACGACGGCTGCCGGTGCTGCCACAATAATGCCCGCCAGAGTGTCACCTATAGCCACCGTATAAAAAGCCACCGCCCCGTAGTAGGTGAAGAATGCGATTGCACCGGCGAATATAAGCCGAAAAAGGAAACGAAAGACTTGCAATATCAGGTTGCTTTTGGTATGATGTAGGTGTGTTGTTTTGTTTGTGCCCGTGCCGGCTTTGTCCGCGCCGGGCATTTTTCTTTTTAAGAGCCAGTGACCCATTTACGGATCACCTCCCTTGTAAACCGCCAGCGTTTCCCGACACGTACTGCCGGGAGCTCGCCCTTATCGGCGAGCAGTTGAACGGTTCGGTCGGACACACGCAAGATGTTTGCCACCTCACTGGTTGTGAGTGTTACGGGCAGCCTTGTCCAGTCTGTTACAAGACCCACATTCCGTTTTTTCATCCGTCATCCCTCCTCGCACATAATTTTTACTGCTTCTCCCGCGGCAAGGTAAGCGCGAGCAAATTTACTGTTATGATGCGTTTCTTGTACTTTATTGATCCATTCATCATAGGTGCCCTGAAAACAACCGCAACGAACATACAATGCTTTGCTGGTAAGTAAGAAAAAATAAGTTGTGCGGGCTTCTGAGCCAAATCCGCCAAAGGTAAGCATTTTAGAAAATTCACCAAATTCACAGCTGCACCGCTCACCGAAGCTTTTAATTTCCGTATAATCTCCGGTAGGACAAATTTTATATCCGTATTCGTCGGTCTCGAATGCGTCAAATTCTTCCTGTGTGTACTTTTTCATCCGTTGTTCCTCCCCGTCATGCTGATTTTTGGATTTGTGCTTGTGCGACCATACCGGACGCACAACACAAAAGCATTTCTTTCTGGATCGGGTCAAGCTGCTTTAATATGCTGCTAATCTTTTGGCCGTTTGTTTTTTCTTTGGCTGTCATGTATATCACCTCTTTTCTGTTTTAAGCTCGGGGAATAAATCCGAAAAGTCGCATTTTAAAAGATCCATAAGCTTAATGAGCGTATCAATGCGAGGAATACAGGCTCCGGATTCCCACATCGACACTGAATTAGGCTTTACCCCAATCTGCGCAGCCAATTCGGTTTGTGTGAGCTTCGCTTTTTCCCGCAAAGGTTTGATCTGAAAGCGTGTGTTTTCCATCTTTCTCACCTCTTTTCAGCTTTATTGATATTATAATAAATCAATAAACTTGAAAAGTCAATGGGTTTAATCAATTTTATTGAAAAAATAAAAAATATCTTGCGTTATCTGAGCGTACTTGTATAATTGAAATCAAAGGAGCTGATATATTTGAACTTGCGTATTGCGGATCTGAGAAAAGAGCACAATATATCCCAAAAAAACTTAGCCGAACTCTTAGGCGTCGCGCAAAACACCTTATCTTACTGGGAGCGGGGTATGTACGAACCTGATTTAGTAAGTCTCAAGAAAATCGCTGATTTTTTTGAAGTATCTGTAGATTATTTATTGGGAACGACCGAGGATTTATATGATTACGATAAAGATCCCGAAGATCTTTTATCTCGAGACGTCCCTTTAGATTTACTACATGAATGGCAAAGACAGGGTCTTACACACAAAGAAATGCTTCACAGAGCGCGGGCGTATCATCAGGCTTGCGACGAGGATCAAAACTTTTTAACCGGACAAACTTTCTCGCCCGCATTGAATACGGATAAACGGTTGATAAGTATTTTGAAAAATTATGAGCAATTAAATGAAGATGGAAAAGAGGATTTAGCAAAGCATGCACATCATCTCACTTATATCCCTGAATATAAAAAAGATTCTGCCTTTGAAGAACAGAACTCTAAGATAGGGTGAGATGTTTTAAGTGCTTTAAATTAAGTTTCAAGAAAGGAGTGGAAATATGGGGATCGTTAATTTTTTTAAATCCAGAAAAGCTTCTACTGAAATCGATCCATTTGCGGATGGAAATTTGTGTTTACAAATGATTCACGATTCTTGGGATGTGCAAAACGTAGATAGATACACCGTATTTGCCAAAGTGTTAGAAAGTGCAAAAAAGTATAGGGATCCTTTGCATTTACTGGCTTGCGCATATGCATGTCATTATTCGACGGCTGATTTTCGCCCAGAGGCTATCTTTTATTTTGAAAACTATTTAAAAAATCCTATACCGGCTGCGGATCAAAGTTTTTCATTGGTGCAGGTCTATACGGATTTAGCAAAAGATTACGAGGGAGAATATGATTTTAATAAAGCTGAAGCCTGTTATATAAAGGCGATAAAGTTGCACCCGCTCCGTTTTTATAACACTCACTCGGGGCAATATGATTTGTTTCCACAGGAAGTTATGTTAGGACGATTATACTTAAAAATAAGCACGGAAAAAGCTTTGGGTTATTGGCACAGTTTAATGTGTCAAGATGAATATGTTTTTGGTGATTCAAAATGCTCTGGATTTCGACGCCAAGTAGATGTTGAATATAAAAAGGCGTTAGAAAAACATAATAAGGGATATGTATATCGTCCTCGAAAAAAACAAGTATAAAAAACAATCCCCGCATATAGCGGGGTTTTCTGTTAGGAGGGAAAAAGTATGCCGAAGAAAACAAACACACGAGATGAACGAGGCAGAATACGTGTACGCGTCTATCTCGGAAAAGATGCAAACGGAAAACCGCGGTATAAATACTGCTATGGCAAAACACAAAAAGAAGCAGATATCAAGGCTGCAGAGGTTCGCGCCGAACTGGCAAAAGGACGGATCCCAGGCAAAGTTGCCACTTTCGGAGAATGGGCGGATGTTTGGATAAATTTAAAAGAATCAACTGTCGGCAAAAGCACTATGGTAATGTATCGTGCCATGCTTAAACACCTAACACCTTTACGTTCCTGTCAGATCAATATGATACAACCGGCTGAAATTGAACAAATTCTTATGGAGGCAGCAAAAGAAGGCTTATCAAAAAGCACGCTTAAAAAGATACGGATCACTGCAGATCAAGTATTTACGTATGCAATTAAAAATAGAGCCTGTGACTTTAACCCTGCACAATATGCTCTCTCCCCCGCTGCAACAGAACACAAGCGTCGGGCGTTAACACCTGATGAAACAAACATGATAATACATACACCACATCGAGCACAGCCGGCAGCTATGCTAATGCTCTATACCGGACTACGACGCGGTGAAGTTCTCGCACTGCGTTGGGAGGATATTGACCTTAAAAACAAATCGCTCACTGTAAATAAAACTGTCATTTTTGTGGACGGCGGCAGGCCTGAAATCAAAGACACGACAAAAACACCCGCAGGCATGCGAACTGTGCCGATTCCGGACATTCTGGCTGATTACTTGTCCACTCTACCGGATCGTGCAGGACTATTCTGCCCTTCCGCTCAAGGAAAGTTAATGAGTGAGACGGCATGGCGTCGGTTGTGGCATTCATACCTTATAGAAATCAATTTGCACTACGGAGCTGCTGCGGGACAAAATAAGCATAATCCACAAGGAGTACCGTTATCCATATGTTTTACTGCGCATTATCTGCGTCACACATATGCTACTACGCTACACACTGCCGGTGTTGATGTCTTGACCGCTCAGTACCTGCTCGGACACTCTGACGTAAAGACAACGCTATCCATATACACACATTTAGAGGAAAGCAAAAAGGCTCTTGATATTGAAAAGCTCAACACCTATTTTGCAGCACAAAACACGGGTTAATTGGAGCCATATATGGGGACACATTTTTCGCGAAAGAGTATGAAAAAAGATATTTTTGACGAAAAACAAGCGGCTGAAAACCGTTTTAAAATGAAACAAAAAAAGCCCGCAAACGCCGGAATTACCGATGTTTGCGGGCTTTTTTATCTGGTCGGAGTAACGTGACTTGAACACGCGGCCTCTTGACCCCCAGGAATCAATAAATCACTGTATAACGCCTTATTTACTGGGTTTATAGATGTTTTGGGGACATATCTGAGGACACATTCTATTTGACGATGGTGGTAATAATCAACGAAACAAACGCTGTTACTGTTGCCGTTATAATCGCTGTTATGACGACGTCCCATCTTTTAGCTGGTTTTTCCGATTGCTCAGATATCATTTTTTCGACACGATCAAGCGTGGACACAATCCCTGCCAGTTTTTCGTCTGTCCGTGCAGATACAGTATCCAAAAGCCTCAGTCGATCGTACAGTTTACTGTGTGTATTTTCATTGTCATCTGCTCTCTTCTCCAATCTTTCGATCCGGTGGAGCTGCGGGCAAGTGCTACAATCAGCCAAAAGCGTCACTCCTTTTTATGCCGGCGTTACATATGTTTTTGCTCTTTCGCTGTCTGTAACTCCTTTTGTAGTAGGATCTGTAAGCGCGTTAAACACAGATACAATAACTAACACGCACACATACGGATTACACACCGCTTGTAGCAATGTGTCGCCAAGCATAGGCCATGTAGTAATATCGGCACCACTAAGACCAAAGTATGCGAGGATCGGCGTTAAAATTGCCATTGCGATTTGTGCCCAAAAAAGAGGATTTTTTACTCTTACTAAAAAATTCATATATATCTTCCTTTCTATTAAGCTTCTGAAAAACCGTATTTTTTCAACATCGAAAGCGTGATCGGACCGGTGTTGCCGTCGGTTTCCAGCCCTGTACGTTTCTGAAATTCTTTGATTGCCGCTTGAATGTACGGACCGTATAAATCGCCGAGTGCACGCTTGTCTGTATACGCCGGGAACACGCGATACATAAACGATGCAATTTTTGCAACGTTTTCGTGTTTGTCGCCAAGCGTAAAATAACCCTTTGCAGGGAAAAAGTTTTCTGATACAGATCCTGTGCCTTTTTCAAATCCGTTTAAACCTGCGGCCTTAATTACCGTTGGGAAATCACGATAGCATTCGTTTACATCAACGTTTCCGGCAATGCCTTTCACACTTCCTGATGATGTGTACTGCCACATATCACGGGAAAGCGACTGATTCGCGTTGTCCCCGCGGTAGTCGGCAAGCCAGAGCGTGTATTTTTTTGCAAGGCGCGCGTGATCGAGCTTGTTTTGAAAATAGTTCGTGTTTGCGTAAACGCCGACAAAGTATCCGGCGTTTTCAAGCGATTCGCAGAATGTTTCGACGATCGTTGTAAGTGTTTCCTTAGAAAGCTTGCCCATGCGCTCGGTGTTTTCTACATCATAGTAAATCGGAAATTCAAATTGTTTTCCGGCAAGCAGTGTTTTGACAAACTCTGCTTCTTTTTTTGCTACTTCGACTGAGTCCGCCGCGCTGTAGTAATAAGCACCAACAGGCATCCCTACTTTTTTAAATCCGTTATAGTGGGTGGCAAACAGCGCGTCTGCTCCCATGTTCTGCGCGCCCCAGTAGGTGAGTCCGCAGCGCAGAATCACGCCGGAAACGCCGGCGTCTTTGACCGCCTGATAGTCAACGGTCGGCTGATATTTTGAAATGTCGATCACCTTAAACATGTTTTTCCTCCTTATTGGTATCGAATAATAAAATAAATCGCCAAGCTTTTCTGCATATTGTTATGCGCTTGTCCATCGCCCGTCGTTGACGTAGAAAAACCAGTTTGTCGAATTCCGTTACTCACGGCGAAGTCTGCGGGGCCATTATACGCCGACCCTGAAGCCGTAGTGGTGATAAACTCTCGATGATTGTGCGCGGGCATCTCCGTGACCGTGAGTGTATGCTCATTCTCACCATATTCTGCGCCGGCTTTACCCAGATCCGGGTTGCTTTCGTCAACGCCTACAGGTACAGTGCTGCAAAAGTTTGGTAGCCTAAACTCCGTAGTGTCGTTGCCCGCTCCAAAAGTTTCACCGATCAATGCGTATAATTTAGGAGCTGCGGTTTTTGAGATGGAACTGCCGTCGCAAATCAAAAAGTTTGCCGGCGGCGTAGACACCGGCCACATACGGATCTCACCGACAAAGGACACCGTATCCAAACTGGCAAAAGCCGCGTTAAAATCGGTATATTGTACGGGGTCTGTCCCGACAAATTGTGGCAGGTTAAGATTTTGAGTATATGTCATTTGTCCTCCTCTACTCGACGCTTGTTTGAATCGCAATAACAAGCGTATAAGCGCCGGAAATATTGGTCGGCGGTTCAATATTAACACCCGCCCGGAATGTTTGCTCGCCGGTGTCGTATCCGTCGGCTGTGTAATAGATCGCACCGATCGTGTCTGGAAACTCCCCGGACGAAATTGTGTAAATTGCGGTGCCGCCGTTAAGAGTCATTGCGGTCTCGGTCGGTGTATATACTTCGGTTATGCCGGATTGGATTGCAGATTGAAGCACAACGGGTCCAAAAAGGGAAAACGGCGTCCCTGATTGCCCGGAAATAAACTCTACGATTTGCGATTTTCCGTAATCTGTCAAAAAATTACCTATGTATACCGCCTCCTGTGTAAGTCCTCCTGTATAACACAACTGATACCATGTAGGCCAGTTGATCTGTAATGTTGTCCAGTTTCTGCCGATAACATCGCCCCAAGTAAACGGCTCTCCGCCTCTTGATACTGTAATTGTGCTGGATACTGTTATTGTATTGGTCAAATAAGTACCGTCAGCTGGGGATTGCTCCCCGTCAAGCGTAAATTTTGCGGCAACCGGACGATTCCAAAGATCATGGTAAGGATCTCGGTAATCGACATTTGACGCCTCTATATCATACTGCCACACAGCACTACTTGTCGCGGAGTCAAGCACGACTGACGCGACGACTTTTGTGACCTGATAGGCTCCATACAGTCCATAATAAGGCAAATCAACAGACACAAGCTGTCCGATGCTCACGGGGTCAAATTGCGAAAAACTGATGACTGTTGCGCGTTGCCCGTTCTGCTGCAAAAAAGTTTGTACGGCGCTAAAAGCCGTCGAAAAGTCGGTTATTGTGTCATCCATAATGGCGTACTCAATAATACCCGTCCCTCCTCTTTGCGCGGCAATGCTTTCTGCCAGTGCAGGATCTGCCACGCGGGCATATACGTCAACAGCAAAAGCAATATCGGAGCAGGTAAGAGAGACACCGGGTGTGTTTTGTTCGATTACCGCAAAGTCGTATCCGTCCTTCGCCTCAATCTCTGCTCCGCCTGATGTCATCAGAGCTTGGTATGCTGGATCCGCGTCATCAAGCCCTTTATATCCCACGTTGATTACTGCGGGTTGAGTTGGTGACAGCCCCGAAGTGGACGACTGCGTGATTTGTTTGCACGACCAAAGCGGCGTAGTGCTTACAAGTTTTTTGCACACGGACGCGCCGCTGGAATCAGTGTCTACTGACTGATATATTCGGTTAGTAAAACGGTTAGATATGTAAGAACCATACACGGGTAAACTCGATATCAGCCGTCCTCTTCCAGAACCGCCCACGCATCGGCATGCCGAGTAAAATGTTAAAGCGTCTTTAGATGCCTGCACATTAAACGCCTTTGACGTGCTGTTAAGCTGCAACGGCACTCCTGTTGCGGCTGATTGATACCGCATATTAAACACGCGATCCGGAGTAATTTCCCACCACGCGCCTGCCACTGAGCATAGCTCGTCGAGCATGTCAGACACATACCGCCCCCACAAAGAAGCGGGTTCCGACAAAGAAAAGTAACTAAAGTCATCCACTTCCCCGAGTGTGATTCCTTCCGGTTCGATTCGGTTGGCAAACACGTTTGGATTGACAAATAAAATGTCGTTGATAGTAGCGCCGGCGGGTGCCGCCATATCGACAAAAATCGTTGATACAAGGTCTTTGTTTCCAGCAATGGATAGCGTGTATATTTTCCAGTCGGGCATCGTGACAACAGAGGCTTGATCTTTTTTAAGGATCGTCCCTGCAAAAATAAGAGTATCTCCGTCAAAAAACTCAATGTAGTCGCACTCTCTGATGTCGTCTTGCGCTGTTTGCACCTCAATGGTGATTGTTGATGAGGTTGACCGCTGTGACGTGCGCTCAAGGCTTCCTCCGGTTTGGATTTTAACGTCCGGACGCGGAGTCTGGTTAATAGATATAGAGATCATCGATATCGCCTCACTTTGACATCTGTGTATTGGTGCTGTGTAGAATTTTTGCTGATAAGCCGCCCGTCTAAATACACGGGTGGGGAGTCAACATAGATCGTGTTTCCGTTTGGCGATGTTACTTGTTCTTTTCCGGTTGCTAAGTCAAACAACATTTTTTGCTGCGCTTTTGTGATTACCATTTCTCCCTGCTGTAAAATCGCCGGCACCTCTCCCGCTTTCCAGTCTACGATGCCGCCGGCGTGCAAGCGGGGTATTAACGGTGGATTTGCAGGCATTGAAAAACTCCAATCCTGCCCAAACAACGAGCCGATTGCGCCAGCAACACCGCCGATCGCGTCCACGATACCTTTTACAACGGAATAAATTCCTTTCCACAGCATGTTAATGCCGTCAATAATGAGGTTGACAACACCTTTAACGATTCCCCAGATTGCGTCCCATATGCCTTTAAAAAAGTTACAAATACCGTCCCATGCCTGCTCCCAGTTGCCGGAAAAAACGCCGGAGATAAAATCAATAAGTCCGCCAAGCGCATTCATGACACCGGAAATGATAGGCTCTAAGATTTCAAATGCCGCGCCAAGCACGCCGCCGATGATCTCCGCAAGTGCTGTAAGGATTGGTGACAGCGCCTCAAAAAGACCAATCAACGGCTCAAGAAGCGCCATAAGCGACGGCATTATCGCCTCGATAAACTCAAGTACCGGCTCCATCAACGCAAAAAGCACATCTAAAAGAGGTGGTAAAATCTCGGTGAGGATTTGGATGAGTGGCGGAAGCAGTTGATTCAAAATCTCTATCATCCGCGGGAGGAAGTCGTCCAGCAATACTGATAGAGGCTCAGCGAGCGCCGCAAAAAAGTCCATAAGCGGCGGCATAATATTATCGATAAGATCAAGCAAAGGAGGCAACAGGGATTCAAAAACTTCTGTTACTCCCTCGATCATCGGGGTAAGTGCTGGCAACAGTTTGCCGATTGTCTCTGTTAACGGTGGGATAAGAGCAGAAAGAGTCTTTGCCAAGCTTTCCAAAATTGGTTCAAGCATAGGCAAAAGGCTGTTGATAAGATCAGATATGACCGGGATTAGCGCCTCACCGATAGGGATGAGCAGCAATTCCACCTGTCTGCCAAGCGCCGACAGCATATCGCCAAGGTTATCATACTTGACTTCTGCCATTTTCCCGAGTTCTTCACCTGTTGCGTATGCTCCGTCTTGAATGTTTGCTAACTGCGTCACGACTTCGGGGCCTAAGTCTTCCCACATTGTTCCGAAAAGCGCGACGCCCGCTGTATTTTGTGCAACCGGGTCCTCCATACTTGCAAGACCGGATATGACTTGATTAAACGCTGCTTTTGCACTGTCTCCACCTGCCGCGAATTTTGACGCCATATCGTCAGCATTAAGTCCAAGCAGTGCAAATCCTTCTGCGGTAGAGTCCGAACCGTCAATCACACGGATCGACATTTCTTTTACCGCGTCACCAACCTTATCAAGGTTAAAAGCTCCGGTCTCCGCACCTTTTTGCATGATCTTAAACATATCATCGGCATCCAGACCGACTTTGGCAAATTGTACGGAATACTCAGAGATGGAGTCTAACAGTTCCCCGGAAAAATCCAGTCCGTTTTGTGCGCCTTTTGCAATCAGCGCCATGGCTTTTTCTCCGTCAATGCCAAAGTTTTTTGTAAGCGCCGTCGCGGCTCTTACCGACTCATTGACATCGTAATCAAAAGTATCGCGCAGTAAAAACGCACTCTCAGTTACCGATTGCAAAGAGGCGTCATCCAAGTCTCCCATAGACTTCTTGACAGTCGCCATTGCGTTGGCGATATCTTCAAAGGATTCGCCGTAGTTATTCGCATAAATATCTTTTAGTACGTTTTCATAGCCTTGTAAGTCAGCGCTTGCGGTCCCTGTTGATGCTGCAAATTGTCCCATTGCCTTATCAAGATCAGCTGCGCCCATTATGGCTTTTGTCCCTACGGCTAACGCGGCGGAACCAATCGCAGCGAAAGCAGTGCCGGCAATCTTACCGACGCTTTTTGCGGCGTCACCCATTTTGCTCCATGCGGACGACGTTTTTTTACTCGTTTTTTCCGATGTACTCCCAAAATCATCGGTAGCTTTTTCAGCTTTTTTCGCGCCTTGCTTTACTTCTTTTGTAGCATCGGCAATATCGCCGCTTAATTTTGAGTCGTCTGCACGAACCTCGTATACTACTTTTCCGTCAGCTATTCTTTATCCCCCCTTTTCCCTTGTTCCGCTTTGGCCTCGAGCATCTTAGCAAGTGCCCACAAGCCTTGCGCATAGTTTCGCATGCGTTCCTCCTCGCTGACTTTGAGCCGTACCTGTGCTTTGGCTCGCATTAACGCTTGCCGCTCCTCCAAATTGTACTTTGTTGGTTTTGGCAGCGGTCTTGTCCGGATATCAATCACTTGCATGAGTCGCGTGTCTTCCGGAAGGCCGGAAAGCAGAGCAACAAAAGTTTTCCAGTGGAGCTTACCGTGCGCCCTGTGCAAATCAATCCCATATGCTTGCCAAAATCCGGCATAGATGAGTGCCGCGTCCTGCGCAAAATCAAAGGGACGTTGCCCATTATAAGATTTTTCCGGTTTGTCATTGTCTCCTACAATTTGGTTAAAATACGCCTCAAACATGGCAAAGATCAAACTCGTGTTTTCGGGAGCAAATCTTTTTTTGTATAGCATGCTCACACACAGATATGCTTTGCTATACTCGTCAAGATTGTCGTCTTGCAGTATCGCCAGCGCGGCAAGAACCCGATCAAAGCTTGCGTTGACTTGATAGACCTTGCCGGCTACGGATACTGTAGTTTTTGGCGACTCAAAAACAGAGAATTTCATCTGTATCGTTTTTTAAGGGCTTTGATACGTTCATGGGTACGGCGGTTAAGTTCCGCAAAAACGGTATCATGCAGGTACGGGAAAATGTCCATAAGCATATTGGCAAAATCATCACTGTAAAAAGCTATGATTTTCTCCGTATTCTCTGCGCCGAAAATCAGCGTAAATAATCTTACAATAGCCTGTCCGAGTTCCTCTGCGGATGCTTCGTTTCCGCTGCGCTGCAGTTCGATAATCCTGACCTGCAGTGCTCTTGCCTCTTTTGCAAAAGCCGGGGTGATAGTGATTCGGTAAGAAATAGAAATACTTTTATCGCCATCGTCAATTTCCAATACGTCTTCAAACGGTTTAGTTCTCTGAATTTGAGCCATGCCTATTCCTCCTTTTCGCCAGGTGCTACTGACGGTGCGCCGTCAAAACGCAGTTCAAACGAAATTGCGCTGTCGTCCGTGGTAGCGCCCGAAAACTCTTGAATGTTACAAATCGTTACCGGGCAAGTAATCACGTTTGTGGTCGATTGTCCGGTGCTATAGGTAATCCGCAGCTGCGACTGCCTCTCTGTGTCCACCTTGTATTTGAGACCGAAAATGAAATCCTGCGCAGCGTCGCCGATAACTCGCCGGCCCGTGAATGTATACGCGGGGGCCATGCCGGTCACGTGGTTACGAGCGAATCCGTTGTCACACAGGAAAAAGTACTGCTGCACTACTTCGTTTAGCGCTTCTGCGAGGTTATCAATGCCCGCGCAGAGTGGGGACATAGTAGAGGGTGCTGCGGTTTGGATTTCGCATGAAATCCCGTACATAGTAAGTAAAGTTCCGTCCAAAAAGTCACATTCCTTTCAAATAAAATTTAACGCGCAAACTGGACCCATACAGCCATTGCGCGTTCTCCTCGCGCCCAATGTACGCGGGCGCCGATAATGTTTCAATATTTGTGATTTGATAGTTATCGCTTTGCGGATATGCCTTCATCATAGACAACGTTGTGTGTATTTGGTTAAGCGTCTCAGACACCGCCTGCTGATCTGTGCTTTTACCGTTTACTACAGCCGTTAATTCTACGGCCGCAAGCTTATCAAAAAAAGGATTATATACAGACGATGCCCACATAAGCGATATGCCGTCATCTGGCGGCAAAGGACCAATAGACGGGACAGCAAAGGTTTGCGCTGACTGTGCAAGCGATTGCACCGCTAAAAGTACATCATCATAGACAGCCATTTTTTACTTGCCTCCTTTCAGTCCTTTTTCAAATGCGTTTTGAGCAATTTTATCTAAATTGTCTTTGTTGGTATCAACGCCCTTTTGTGCCCACATAAGAGACGCCAATGGATTAACGTCTTTTGACGGTGTGCCGGTGTAGTATACCCGCCTAGCGTAAGCTGTGTCCCATATAGCCAGTCCGTCCGCTGGCCGGCTTTTAATCAGCGAGCTGTTTTTTAAGTCCTCTTGATCCACTCGCACGTAATCGTTGCCGTATTGTATTACGGCTTCTGTAACAGCTATCGTCATGGCTTTTTCTCCTGACACAATTTTTGTTTTAATTGCGCCTAGGTTTGTTGTAATTTTTACTGCCATCACACTAGTCCCAATTCCACGTGATGCACACGCGTTGCCGGGAAATCAGGCACAAGGTCCACCGTTAAAATCTCAAAATCGCCTTGATTGTTTCCGCTCGCGTCTGTTACCGTACATCGCATAGGTTTCCCTGCCGCTTCTGACTGCACCATCAATGCACCATAATCAAGCTGTGGAGTAGACCGACGCGAATCCACAAAAAGCACAGACCGCAGTACAACTTCGGTATTGTCTTTTGATTTTTTCACTTCATTGGTATTTTGTAGGTGTACTTTTGTGACTGTATAAGTATCCCAGGATGGATTCTGCCACACGTCCATACCAGTACAAACATATAACGTCATCATATCCCCCAAAATGGATGAAGGTATTGAGGGTAACACACGTCTGTCCTCCTCTCCATTAACCTTGTCTGCTCCAAATAAGCCAACGCCAAAGGACAAATCATCAGCGCTCCTGTTTTTTTATTGGCTTGGTTTGCCAAACCACCGCCATTTACGGAGACTTTGCCAACAGTAAAAGACTGTCCGGTTTGTCCGGTTAGCACTGTTTCAAGCCCGATCTGAGTAAAATACAGTACTTGCGCCGCCGCTGCTTTTTGAACAAGCGTTTGCACAAATGCAGGCAGGGAGGAGATCCCTCCCCCCTGTATAATCCTGTATTGTGTTGCGTTGTCGATTACATCTGACGCAAGCCCGGCGTACACCGGGAACTCGTCCTCGCTAATCGGGCAAGCCCCGTAATAATCCAAATATTGTTGATATGTTATGTACGCCATGTAATCACCCCATTAAGAGCCGGACACTGCGACAACAGTACCGTACTGGGTTGCAAAAGCTTTGCCGCCCGGTACGTTGCTTGTGTTAGCCAGAGCAACAGTCACATACTGACCGCCGGTAACTGTGATCGGAGATCCGCTTACAAACGGAGCCCACGAGCTGATATCCTGTCCGTATGTCGGGGTTGTTGCGCTACCGCTGTTAGTGGTATAGTAAGCAGTCATCCCATACGGTACCGGCTGAGCAAGCGTGATAATGGACTGACCGGACGATCCGGCAACAGAGGTCAATGTCAGGTTATTTGTGATGGTCGGATTTGCGGCGATGTTTGCAAAAATGCCCGGAAGCCGCTGATTGAGCGCAAATACATCGTAGTAATATCTCTCGTAGTACAGCCACTTGCCTTTTGACTGCGCAGACGGAGCAGTCATCATAGAGGTGTCATACACTACAGGAGCGGCGATCGCCAGCGGGTCAAACATCAACAGGTTGATCTGCTGTGCGCCGGAAGCTGCCTCCCACCCCGTCGTAAAGTCATACGCGCTCATCATCATATCAGCCGGTACTTCCATGATCGCGACGCCATCAAGCTTTCCAGCGTTTCGGTCGATATCGCGGATACCAGTGTCAGCCTGTACAAAACGGGTAATGCCTGCCGCCTCTTTGAGCAGCTTGTAGGTGTCCGGAGTCATTTTACAGCGGATTCGGTCACGCGGCACGCGCTGATTAACCATGTACGCAAGATAACTGTCCCAAGTCTCAAGGATGTTGTCTGCAGTCAGTGCGGTATCGTCTACACTGCCAAAAGACCCCGCCGCTGCTGCAAGCGTAGAGGCTGCATATGCGTCCATCTCCGGTACTTTCTGGAACTGATTAAAGGTTTTTGTGATGTTTGCGATCGTTACGATTGGGCCCTGCTGAATATCCATTGGATCAACAAGCGTGCTCCACTCTCTGTCCATATTCATCGTCAGAACCTGCTCTTCGGTGTTGAAATTCCGGTTAAAAGTACCGGTAATCTGATCGCGGTTCACGGCTGTCGCGCCCGACACCGTCATGCTCTGTACGGCGATAGACTTTCCGGAAATCGGTTTGTATGTGGCACTGTTTGGCGAGCCGTACAAATCGGAAAAATAAGACCAGTATGGATATGCGTTCGCCATAGCCTTACTGTATTCAGTTGCATAGTTAAGATTGGCCTGTGTAAATGCCATTGATTAAATCATCCTTTCTTTGTTATCCCCCACACATCCTCAAATGTCGTGGCTTTGTTGCCGCTTGGCATCTGTCCTTGCACTTGTGCGCCAAACTGCGGAGCGCTTGATTGTGCAGGCATTGCGTTTGAGTCAAAATATTCCTCGTACTTTTCACGGATAGCGTCGAGCTGTTCAGCTGCAGGCTTATCATCGGTCAACAAAGAATAAACGTTGTCGATAAACTTTTCTTTGACGCCGCCTTTTTTCAGTTCTGACGATGTTTCAATTTTCTTTTTGTAACTGTCAAAACTGGCCTGTAACGCCTTATAGTCGTCGCTGTCCTTGATGTTTGGAGCCGGTGCGTTTTTTTGTGCGTCGGCTACTGCTTCGTCGATCTTAGTCTTAAGTTCAGATTTTGGGATAAAGTCTGCCATGCTGGTACCGTGCAACGTCATGACTTTTTCGATCATTTCTTCGTTCAACCCAAGACCGGCAAGTGATTTTCGTGTAAATGCCATGTGTTTACATCCTTTCTTTTAACGTCCCAGAACGGCGGACGAATTGCGGCACAGTTTAACGCCATGTCACAGGGGCGAAATAGGTATAAAAAAGCACCTCGCATTTCTGCAAAGTGCTTTAATTATTAAATTTTTATCATTTTCCTAATGCCACGAAAATGATTTAATCATCATCGTAATCCATTTCCGGCTTTCTGCCTTTCATACCGCCTAAAGCGGCCGCAAGTTTGTAATTTCCCTCTTTGTTTAGGTAGTACTCGATTTCCTGTAATTTGTTCTGAACATCTGCCGGCACAATCGGTTCACTTGCCTGCATAAGTCCGGCGGCTGATCGCATACATTCCATAACAATTTTATAGCTTTCGTTTCGGCTGCGTTTGTCTGCCGGTAAAACGTCAGTTTGAAACGCGAGCACTGCCTCGGAGATTGTAGGCTCCTGATAACCAAGCGCGATGCCTCTTTCAATTAAATCATCAAGATAGTCTGCAATGTCTCCCTGCCATCTGTCAATCTCCCCGTGCGCCTCAAACCATCCGTCGCCTACAATGTTATGATGCAGAATCGCAAGGTTGCACATCATGATTTTTAAATACATCAGCATTTTCTGATATTCATTCATCATTTCTCACCCTCTTTCTGATTTGGCGTTTCGGTTTTTCTTTCGGTTGCGTTTCCGGTTTTGCCGCGGTTTTATCCGGATGCAAAAACGCAACATAATCTGCGGCAGTCATATATAAACCACATTTTGTGCAATACACACCGTCCGAGCGTCCGATAAATACATGGTTACATTCTGCCATAAAATCACCCTTTCATTTTCTTCCCAATTTCAACACCAGTTGAAACAGCCTTTGTGACAAAATAAAATCCTAAAACAATGTAATACCAAACCGGCGCCTCAATCCAAAGTCCAATAAACAAAAACAAAATACTTGATGCCATTTCAACACCTCTTTCTTAAAAATAGGTATGAAAAAACCACCCTGTTTGGGTGGCTTTATTCTTCTATTATTTCAAAGTCATCTGGTGGAAAAAAACCTTGGTCGCCATCTTCCCCCATAATCTCATACCACCCATATTGGACGGAAAGCACATCGTATATTTTCCCTTTGTGGAGACGGACTTTGTAATAATCCCCGTTATATTTTACTTTCACTTTTTTGACCATCCTTTTACAAATGTTTCTTTTGCACCTACGCTCTGTTCATAAAACCAGTGTATTACGGCTTTTTTAGGGCCGTCAGATGTATCAATGTAAGTGCGCGCTTTTGAATGCTGCCATTCATCTGCCCGTCCGCCATAGTTTTGAACGAGAAAATTTTTTACACGCAGTTCCTTATTTGAACCTTTCCCTGCAAATGTTTCAACGCCAGAAATTTTTGCTCCTTCTGTAATCTTTGAAAGTGTATTATCCGGAAGTTTTACAGGTGCATTTCTTAAAGCTGTTTCAAGCAGTTCACGTCGTTTAGCTGCCGCAGTAGCCTTACTGTTTACACTTTTATTATACTCGTAAACCTGTGTCCGATCAAGTCTTTTTGTGCGCCCTGTCTCCTTGCAAAAAGCATTGTATTTTGTTTGTGCGTTCTTGATTTTTAGCGCTTCTTGTTCAAAGCCTTCTTTATCTCCTGCAGCGTCCATCATAGCCGCTTTTTGTTTGGCATAGCGAATCTCACGTTCAAGTCTGCGCTGCTCTTGTGATTCGGCATAGATTCGATCGTTTTCCTCTTTATCTTCCTCTGGTAAGTTGCTTGGGATAAACACACCGGGGATTACTGTGATGGGATGATGCCCACAGTTGATGCCAAACAATCCGGCCGGCTTTCCGTAACTGGTAGAAGACAGCGGGGAGTATCTGTGCCGCTTTCCATTGCCGTCCGTAAACGTTCCGCTCTCATTATTCCATGAAAAATACCGCTTTTGATACGGATAGCAAAGCGGTCTTGCTCCGCTGTGCCATGACACTTGAAAAATGTCAACGTCATAATCTTCCTGGCGGAGTTTTACCGATTCGATTGCGGTATTATGCACCGTGGTGCGGATATCCATGTTGACGTATGCTTCCGGCGACCACTTGCGCCCTGCTTTGTCATAAAATCCGGTGATCCCTTCTTTATGTATATCTGCAAGAGCCTGTCTAAGTGCTTGCGTTCGGCTTTTCGTCCCGGTGATGACTTTACCTGCCGCAGTATTCAAGATTTGCTGTGCGGCTTGCATTTGCCGCTCTATGTTTGATGTATTAACGATGATCTTACGAAACAGATCGCGTGTGCTTTCCAGCATTGTTGTGTTTACAAGATTAAGCTTTTCAACCGCCTGCAAATCATAGGCTTTTAACGCCTGCTGAATGCTTTCTGATGCAAGTACATTGTCTGCCGCCGCAGCTTTGATCGCGCCTTTTTGTACTGCTTTTTTCAGTTCTGGCTCAACGTCTTTTGTTGCATCAAGCGCCGCATTTTCCAATGCGACTTTTACCATTTCCGGCGCTTGTCCTGTCAGGCTTGCAATGATTTCAATACTTTCTTTGTTCAGTTGTCCCAGCTCCGCAAGCTTTTTCAGTTCCCACTCCTGCGTTGACAGTGCTTTCCCGGTGTTAAAATGTTTTGCAAGGTTTATCAGTAGCGCATCAACAACATTGCTATATACTTGCTCAATCGGTTCAGATAGTTTTAAGATAGTTTCCGGTGTTAAACGTGCCATCAGCTTTCATCCTCTGCGGCTTCTTCCTGTTCTTCTTTTGCTTCCGGCTCAGTTTCCGGGGCGATTCCCACGCCTTCTTGCGTCATCTGGTCTGCAAATTCAAATCGATCAAGCGACATGCCGGATTCTTTTGAAATGTCATTCAGCTCCTGCAAGGCTTCCTCTTCGGTATATCCGAGTTTTTCAACAAGGAACCGTTTTTTGCTCATCAGACCGTTTGTCGTAAGCAATATACCCTCATTGATATTTGTTTGCCGATCCTGCAAAATTGAATCATCAAATACGACCTTTGTTTCCCATCCACGTGCAGCAAGCTGACGAATGCTGTATCCTTTCCACCTAAGGCCGTAAAGCTGCGCGATCTGGATAATCGCGTCAATGATCTTTGCAATCGCCCTTTTGATCTGTAGCTGCTGTGCTTTGATGGTTTTATACGTCTTACTGTTTTCACTGATAACCTCAGTTGCGGTCTTTAATCCAGTAGCCCTGTCAAACGTAAAAGTACCGGCGGAAAAGCCAAGTTGTAAGCAAAGGATTGACAAAAACGCATTGATCGCTCGCTCGTGCTCATCCACACGCAGTTCCACGCTGTTGTCTTGAATTTTCAGCGCGTCAGTGTCATCCGTAGCGAGTGCGACAAAAGCCTCATCTGTTGCATCAAAATATCGGCGCATATCGCCGCTGACAGGGTCTACTACTGTACGTAAACACTGAGCGGGTACAATGATGCGCTTTTTGCCGAGCTGAAATTCACGAATAAATGAATCATAGCAGACATCAAGTGCCCGAAGAGTAGAAAGAGCATTGGCGTAGATAGAGACGCCGAGAGGCGAGTTATCGTCAATGTTGTTTGCGATTGCAGTGCGATAATAAGCAAAGAGAGATGTTGTCAGTCCTTGCAGCGCCGTTTCTTCGTTAAGAAAGGGATAAATTTCATTGAGCGGATACCGGAATCCAAGAATATCCTGTGATTCGGTGTATCCCGGTGTATCTTTTTGCTCTGCTCGATATAGTTCGTTTGTGATATAGTAGGTGAGTCCGTCCCACTTATGCCATTCAAGACGCGTATAATAATAACCGCCTTTTGCCTGACGCGAAATAAACACGCCGTCAGTAACCTGTGCATTGTCCCATGTTGTCGGAATAAACTGATCTGCCATGCAAAAGCCTAAACGAATACATCCGCTGTCCGGAACAATGTTTCCTTGACTGTCACGCTTTTCGTCGTACCACGCTTTAATTGCTCCGCCGCCTAACGCAAGGGATTGCTCGATGTGTTCCTGCATTTTCGTCCAGAATCCGTTTTTTACAAGAACATCATGCACAAATTCGTCAAGCAGTTGCTCTTGCATACCTTCTTGACTTACATGTACATCGCATTGCTCAGACCATACAAGACCCGCGAGCTCCGCGCAAACAGCCTTTGCAGTATCCATGCGATATAATTCGCGCTGATTCCTCGGGTTGTCAATCGTTGGCGCAAGAACCCGATGCCACGGCGCATAAAAGCCTTTATAAAGATATTTCCAGATAAATACCCCAAAATAATAAAACTGGTTGTATGCCGGAACACCGCCCAGTTCAAATATGTCTTTGAATTCCTTTGACAGCCCTGTGTCTGCTCCGGCTTTCTGCATCCAGTTTTTCATCCTCTCTTTAAATCGCTCAAACATAGGCCACCGCCCTTATAAAGTTTCGATCATTTGCCGCATATACGGCTCTACCGCGTATTCCTGCGCGTCCAAACTGTCAATGTTATATTTGCCGTCATCCAGGCGCACGTCTTTCGTGATGCTTTTATGGTCCCACACAGCCGCCTGAAAGGCCTCCAGCGTGACCGGACAAGCGCGCAGCAGTTTATGTCTGCCTGTCGCCTGCATCCGGCAGAAAAAGCGAATACGGTCGTTTATGGGTCCTTTCCGCGCGTTGTGAATGTTGATCGGGATCCGATATCTTGTGCAGGCAGCGGACAACCCTTTGATAAGTGTTTGCTCGGCGCTGTCACAGTAGGCATCGCGCACCAGATACGCGCGCTGACAAGCCTCGACAAAATCGATAAAATTGTGCTCAAGTTCATCAGGCGAAATTGTTTTTGGCTCGTAAAATTCTTTAAGCGTTACGATTTCACGTAAACCTTGCGTAAAACCGGTGCAGTTAAATGCTGTCGCGGATTTGTTACCGCCGAAGTCAACTCCGATCGTAGCAAACAGGATCGGCGGAGGTGTATCAAGCACAAATCCTTGAGGAGTATCCGCGATAGCACGGTATATCGTGCCCTCTGCGGCTTTCCAGCGTCCCAGGATATATCGGTCGTAATAAACAGTGCCTGCATACTCGCGCTTCAAATTGGTCACAAAATCCGGGTCTAGCGTGGGGTTATCGTCAATGCTGTATGATTGACAATAGATATCAGCGTCCGATTCCAGAAATTTTTTAAACCAGTGGTGCGGATTTTCGGGGTTGAGCGTCCCGTCAAATTTGCTGTACGGCTTATCTAAGCGGCTTTTAAGCATCGTAAAAACATACTCGTGCCAAGTCGCAACCTCGTCGCCGTAGCAGTATTTGATAGACGCGCCCCGAATCCGATCCACCTGATTTGCTTTATCCGCGCCGAGGCAGTAACAGCGCTCACCGAACAGCATCGCAGTGTTATCGCTGCGGATACTGGATACATAGGTGGGGCCATACATATCCTGCAGCGGCTCAATGACATTTCGCTGCAGCGTGCCTTTGGTGTTGCCGAGGATCACGACCAGCCCTTCCCGGCCGGCCACGCGGCGGATACGTTTGGGGATTACAAAATAGTCGAGATAGGTTTTTCCCGAGCGGGTCGCGCCTTCTTTGATGTTCCAGCGGTGATTCGCGTTGTCCAGGAATTCACGCTGCTTCGCGGTAAAACCCATCAAACCACACCGCCGATTTTTTTCATGATGTCGTCAAGTTTCTGCAACGCCTGTTCGGAGCTCTCGTCCGCTTTATCGTTCCACCCGAAATTGCACCGCAGACTGAACTGTGCGCCGTGCGTGCCGTCCTTGTCGAACAGCCTCTCTTCGGCATAAGCTTCGCAGCGGCTCTTCGCGCGCAAAATCGTGTCCTTGAACTGAGCTCGTCCCTGATAATTCATCAGCGCTTGACGACCGGCGAAGCCCAACGCTAAGGCAAGTCCGGTGATCGTCGGCGCTCTTTCGCCCTCGCGAATTGGCCGCCCATATTTATCAAGCATAGGTGCTCCATCTGCATCTGTTAAAATGCATCCCTCACAGGATTTAAAATATTCGTCGATCGCTTTTTGCAGTTCTTCGTTTGTTTTGTACTTAAATGGGCGCCCCATCTGCGCTATACTCACCGCCTTTCTGTGTATGAAAAAAGAGAAAGGCCCGGCATACGTCAGGTCTTTCTCTCGGAGGTTTTTCGCGTCTTTCAACGCGTAGCTGGATGATAACGGTATCACACCGTGAAGGAAAAGTGTTCACGCTTTACTCAACTTTCCATAATATCAGTTTACACTGTCAAGTAGTGTTTTACAAGTATCCTCTATGTATCTTTTATGTATCCTCTATGTATCTTTTTAAGCACCGATCAAGCTCGTATGCGAATATTGCTACCGCTTGTCTATGCAGGCGCATAACCCATGGGCGGCTGAGATGCAGCTTTAAACAAACTGTATTCCAACTCTCAGCGCAAATGTAGCGAAAGAACAGTACCGCGCAGTATTGTCCTTTCTGAATCCGTGAAAGGCACCGCAGTGTCAGCTCGCGATCACGGCTAAACTCTTCCTCCAGTGCTTTCTTTTCTGCCTCCAGATCAAGCACTACACACATGATTCGTTCGAGTCCTGGATCTGGCGACGCCTTCACTCTCGGAGCGTTGTCCTTCCCGGAGGATAGCGTCAGCCGCGTGCGCATCAACTGCAAAACGCGCTCTTTTTCCGCGATCTGCCTGGCAGTAGATCGAAGGCCCTGCAAAAAGGCTTTTGCTTCTGTTTCAGTCATAGTCTTTTCTCCTCTTCCAGCAGCCGTTCGTTGCTCTTGAGCCATTGGGTCTTCTCCAGTGCTTCCACCGCCGATCGGATGATCGCGCACCCCTCGATGGAGCAGTTATGCTCGTGCCCGCATCCTAAGCAGGCAAGACTTCCGGTCTGTACTTTCAGTTGCCGCAGCGCCTGAATCAACTCATTTCTTCGCATGTTTCTTTCCTCCCCGATATTTTTCGATCTTCACCTGTAGTGCCTGCATAATAGCGTCCTGCGCATCTCCTTTGTCGTGAAGTGCTTCCAGCACAACTTCGTCCATGCCACCCTGGACGACGAGGTGGTGTGCAATAACCGGAAACTTCTGCCCCTGACGGTGCAGACGCTTATTCGCCTGTTGATAGATCTCCAGCGCCCAGTTTGGATAGCCGAACCAGATCATGTGATGCCCACCGCGTTGTAAGTTTAACCCGTAGCCGCAGGACGCCGGATGAGCCAGCAGCAGATCAATATCCCCGCAGTTCCACGCCTCTGCTTCTGCATCGCCTTTGTACACCGCTACTCGCAGGCCGGAAGACTGTAGGGCCGCAAGCAGCCGCTCTTGTTCATGCTGGAACCAGTAGAACACTAATGCGTGCTCTCCGTGCAGCTGCTCGACCACTTCCATGAACGCTTCGATCTTGCAATCGTGGATCGGAACGACGTTCTTGTTTTCGTCGTACATTGCACCGCTGCACAGCTGCAGCAGTTTGCCGTTCAGCACCGCGGCCGTTCCGGCAGTGACGACCGTCTCCGGATCCACCTGCAGCAGCATGTCCCTTTCCATGGTGTCGTAAGCTTTACGCGCTTTTGCGTCAAGCTGTACTGGTACAACGTCCTCTATGTACTCCGGCAAGGTCAAATAGTCCTCGGCTTTCATGCTGACGCAAATGTCCGCGATCAGGCTTTTCACGCGTTCCTCGGCCTCGGCCTGCGGGCTGTAGGTCCGGTAAGGTTGTCCGGGATAGGAATAATCCTGCGTGAAGAAAGCCTCCCGGAAGCTGGTCAGCGTTTTACCAAGACGCGCGCCGGAATCCAGCAGATAGATCTGCGCCCATAGATCCTCAAGCCCGTTGGGCGCCGGTGTACCGGTCAGCTCTACCAAGCGCGTGATCCGCGGCAGCACAAGTTTCAATGCACGAAACCGCTGTGACCGGCTGTTTTTAAAGCTGCTGCTTTCGTCCAGCACCACCATGTCAAACGGCCAGGTGTTGCGGTAATAGTCGACCAGCCACGGCACGTTCTCTCGGTTAATTACCCAGATATCTGCCGGCGTGTTAAGCGCCCGTACTCGTTTCGTCACAGACCCTAACACCGACACGATTTTCAAATGCTGCAGGTGGTCCCACTGCTGCGCTTCATGCTGCCAGGTAGCTTCGGCCACTTTCTTCGGCGCAATCACGAGGCACTTTGCAACCGCCCAGCGGTTGTAACGCAGCTCGTTAATTGCGGTTAAAGTTATGACGGTTTTGTCAACCAAGACCGCAGTCCAAAAACAACCCGACTCTGCTATCAGAAATAATTCGATTGATTGCATAGTGCTGATACGGATGTGGTGCGAATCTCATTCAGAATCACCCCCTTTAGCATCATGCAAAGCATGCCAGCGGGCATGTTCGACCTGCGATGGAAAGACCATCAAATTTGTTGGGTCGTTATTTCTGCGATTGCCGTCGATATGGTGCACTACTTCCCCCTGGTTTAAAGGCCTTCCCAACATTAACTCGGCGACAACCCGGTGTAAATGGCGCCCGTAAAGCTTGGTGTATCCCGTGGAAGTGCTACTTTTGAGTCTTGCGTCCCGAATTTTTGACCGCATTTCGGGGGTCATTTTATCCGGGTTCCTCTCTCTATTCATTTCGCTAAAACGCTCAGAGTTTTTAGAAAAATCTCTGTAAGCGTATCCTGTAGGGTTCACATCCTTGCGTGAGAAAGCGGCTTGACAAGCCCTACAACAGAAATTCTTTTTCTTTATTTGCGACGGGTATTTTAAGATTTCTTTCCCGCACCACGCACAGTGTATTGCGATTTTCATGCTTTACTTCATCTCCTCCAAAAATTGATTTACTTCTGTGAGCCCTTTCAGCACTCTCACGTCAGTGCCCAACTCCTGCAGCCTTGTGATCTGGATGCGCTGTAGCGGTGAGAGCCTGCCTGTTTCGGTTTTCAGTTCTACGAAAACGATCTGGCCTCCCGGAAGAACGACGATCCGGTCCGGCACGCCATCATTCCCGGGCGATACGAATTTATAACACCTGCCGCCGATTTGTCTGATTCCGTTTCTCAGTCTTTTCTCGATCTCTGCTTCCCGCATGATGTTTCCTCCTGGTCTTCCGGCAAAAACCAAAACCAATTTTCTAACCTGTCCGTTCCTTCCCTGTCCACCTGATGCCAGGTTTTCACGCCTAATTCTTTTCGCGCTTTCCGCACCTCCGCTTTTGAGAATCCTGCTTCTTCCGCCGATTCCAGCACACCTTTGTATTCGCTGGCTCCGCATGAAAGAATCTTTTTCAGCCAAACGGCACAATCTGACATATTGTTAAACCTCCCTCAAAAAGGGCGGTAACACTTTGCGCTTTTCCCCTATATATATATACGTATATACGTGTATAGCGTGTATAGCGTCTATATACGCCATATTTATTTATATATAATATAAAGTGTAACAGTGTTACTATACCCCGCAAACCCGCTTGAATACTGGGTTTTCGCGGGCAACACTTCGTTTTATTAAAGTGTTGCTGTGTTTCTCTTTAAAGTGTTGCCCTCTTTTTTTTCAACTGTTGCTCTTTTTTAGCCTGCAAAAGCATCTTTGCTTTCCGTATGCTTTTCCTGCTATACGCACTCCTTCGGGCACCCATCCGGGCACTCGTTCCAACAGCTGATTGATTTCCCTGGTGTCCTTTTGGCGCATATCTCCGCGCTGTTTGCCTAACACCTCACACCAAATCTCTACTGCGCAGACTCGCTCTCTTGGTACCTTCTCGCCCGTATATCGGATGCCTCCGCATCTGTATGCCTGCCTTTGCGCCAGATCCCAGCGGTTCCAATCTTCCGGAAGCTCTTCCTCCAAAAACTCTTGAATGAGACCTTCCCACGGATGACTCGCCCGGTGTTCTTCCTGCATCTGCCGTGCCACGATTTCCAGTTCCCCGGATAAGTATAATGGCTCCCCTGTCTGCCAACGCACTTCGGCTTCTGCCCACAGCTGATCTCGTTCACCGTCTAAATCGGAGAACACGTTTTTCCTGCGCTCCCGGCAGTCGATGTCCAGCACCCAGAACCGCCGGCCGCCGGATAAATCGGTTAAACATTCCCGGCTGTTCGTTGTACCAAAGAACACGCACTGCCGCGCCCGATCGGCGGTATAGCGCCCGTATGCCGCGCGGTAATAGTCGTTTGTTTTAGATAAAAACATCTTAACGGCATCAACGTCGGCTCTGCTAAGTGCCTGCATCTCCGCCACCTCGTTGATCCAAGTGCCCTGAATGGTTTCCATAGAGTCTTTGTCTCCGAAAGTACGCAAGGAATCAGAGAACCATGCGCCCCCCATCTTTGCAAGAATTGTGGACTTATGGCGGCCCTGTGTGCCCACCAATACAAGCATAGTGTCATACTTACATCCCGGCGTCATCACGCGTGCTACAGCTGCAGTGAAGGCTTTCCGTGTGATTGCACGTGTATATGCGGAATCATCAGCCCCCAGATAGTCAATAAATAAGGTGTCAAGCCGCTCCACGCCGTCCCACTGCAAGCTGTTCAAATAATCTCTGACAGGGTGGTATGCCTGATCGCTCGCGCAGGCTGCGACTGCATCGAGGATATCGTTTTTCGGCACCTTGCCGAACAGCGGCTCCAGATAAATGCGCAGCTGTGCTACGTCATCGTCGTTCCAGACGCTCGAATCTCCGGGGCGCTTCCACGGAACCCTCCCGGTAATGTCGATCCGGCCGGAGAAGAGGTTTAGCTGCAGCCGGCCTTTTAGCCTGGGATCATGCTCCAGTGCGTTGCGGAGATTCTTCATGCTTTTCACAGGCTTGCCCTGCCCGTCGATCTCCATCATAGGCGGCCGACGCCAGGAACCGTCATCCTGTTCGCCCTCCGGCAGTGGTACCGCGTCAAAAGCTTCCTGTGCGGCCATATAACGTTCATCGGACAAGATTCCAGCCACTGTTTCATCCTCTAAAGCCTTGGCGGACATTGCGGTGTAGCTCGGCAGTCTTACCGTAGGCGTGCCGGGCTCTGCATCGTCATCCAGATCGCCAAAGCAGTGCAGCCTCACCAGGTCAAACGCGTTGACCAGTTTGCCACCGCACGGGTCTGTCGCATGGTGCGAAAACAGAAACTTGTCGTTGTCATAAAGTACTGCACCGCCGGTTGTGCTGCCTCCCGTGAAGGTGTATCGATCCGCAGCATTGTCACACTGTTCGTAGATGCCCGGCAGAAACTTCTCCATCGCCGCAGTAATGCTGTATGTACGGCAGAATGCGCCGACTACGCCTTTTTTACCTTCCGGGTCTCCCTGCTTTGCGGCCAGCCTCGCCGGCAGGACTGCCCCCGGTACTGTTGGCCAGCTGGTCATATCACGCCAGTCTGTGTAAGTGGCGAGCATTCCAGCCACCGACAAAAAGGGTTTATCCTCTGCGTAATATAAGTATTCGCCGTCAGCGCAGCAGCTTGGCCAGTACATCAGCCGACTGGCTTCAAAGGTGGATGGGTCTGTATAGTCCATTCCGATCCATTCCGCCAGACGCCGGGCGCAGGGCTCATATTCGTCTGCGCTGCAGGTTCGGTCAAGCGGAACGATGATCCGCAGTCGAGGTGCTTCCGGGCGGTGCTTGCGAGTGCTATAAATGCAGTATCCACAGCCCAGCGCACTGACACGCGCACTCACCGCGGCAGCTCCGCCGCTTGGGATGGCGTCAAGGTCCAGTGTAATAATGTCGCGCCCCGTTATGGCGTCCGCTTTGCGTCGTTCGCCGCGCAGAGATCCACCGACAAATCCGCCGACATCTTTGAGATCGTCTTGCTTGCCCTTTGGCATTGCAAGATATTCGGCGATCGTTTCTACTGATCGCGTCGGAGTACTCAGGCGCGCGTATAGCTCCGAAAGTTTTAGTGTTTGCGGGCGCCATTTTGTCGCGCGCCGATTAGTACCGGTTGTTATTGTTATTTGTCTGTCGTATTGCATTGCAGAACCCCCATAGCTTCTGCGAAATCTATCGCCAACATTTTAATGCGCTCGCGCGCTGTCTGTTCTTCTGCTTCCGTATCTGCATAAGCCAGGGCTATGCGTTCATATGCCAAAAGCATCGTGGCTACTTCCTTGGGCCCCATATCTATCACATCGTCGCCGGGTCTGCCGCAGAAAGCCGTTATATATGCGCCCCAAAGAGGAGCAAGAGTCTTGCATAGCATTATCATATCTGAGCTTGGAAGAACCCGCAGCTCGAGCGCCTTGATCAGCATATCAGGGTGATCGAGCAGGATTTCATCACAGTGCAGATTCTGTTTTACGCTTGCTACAGGACAGCCCTCACAAAGAGGGTATTTCGCGCAGGCATCATCCCGTGCCGCTGCAAGTGATGGATATTCTTTATACGTTGCTGGGTCGTAGTACCGCATCCCAGTACACCTCCTATTTACAATTTCATTTTCAGTTGTTATAATATAAGCATCCTACAATAAAGGAGCGTGGCGCCGATGGAGTTTCTTCCGGCGTTAATAGACCTTTTTGTGTCTTGACAAAGACATGTACAGCAGTAGGATGCCGTCCGTTTGGGCGGCTTTTTTATTTTTAATCCTTTTTGAAAAATTCATTTACCCATCCGTCTGAACTTAATGGCAGCCCTTGTGCCCAAACAGGGGTCTGCCCCATAAGCCGCTCCATTTCAGATAAATCCTGCTTGTCTCCCGGAGCATCCACGATAATCTCGTCGTGAATATGGAAGACTACCGGGAATCCTGCCTGTTCAAGCCGTTCAATCGCTTCGGCCAGACAGTCCCTTGCAACTGCCTGAGTGATGTTTTCGACCAGCTTTCCGCCGTAGGTTTCGAGCACTTTCCATTTTTTCGAGCTCTGATCCATGCCATAGTAGCAGAGCGAAGGTCGCCCAAACCGATTGACACCAATATGCGGATTCGCATAAAAAAGTTTCCGTCCATTCGGCAGCGTAATTGTCAAAAAGTTGAGCCCATGTTCCGTATCATATTCACGGGCAAGAATGAGACTTCCATCCCTTAAAGTAACGCGCCGGCCGGTTTCCGCTGCTTCACGCGCTGCAGCTTCTACCAGATTCCATAGCTGCACGATATTCGGATTTGCTCTCCGCCAGCGGTCAACGATCTCCGGCAGCTCTTCTTCGGTTAAACCATTATCTAACGCGCCCATCGCAATCAAAGCGCCCGGTCCACCCTGATATCCTAATGCGAGGGTTGCGACCTTGCCTTTTTGGCGGTAGCTATACTCCGGCCTGCCTTTTTTGATATGCTCAATCGGGATGCCAAACATCTGGCTTGCTGTTGCTTCATAGATCTTTCCATGAGTGCGGAACACTTCGAGCACCCACTCCTCTCCCGCAAGCCATGCAATAACGCGTGCCTCGATTGCGGAAAAGTCTGCGTCTAGCAGGATGCACTCCTGCGACGCGACCAGTGCAGTGCGGATCAGCTGTGAAAGGGTGTCCGGTACAGAACCAAACACCCACTGGAGCGATGCAGAGTCCTCTTGTTTGACCAGCGTGCGTGCTATCGGCAGCAAATCCGTCTTTATGTAAGTGCGCGGAAGATTCTGCGGTTGTACGATTCGGCCTGCCCATCTTCCCGTCCGGTTTGCTCCGTAAAATTGGAGCAGCCCCCGGACACGTCCATCCGCGCACACCGCTGTCCGGATTGCTTCATACTTTTTGTTTGATGTTTTACTCAGTGCCTTTCGGATCTCAAGTACCCTGTGTGCTTTGTCGCTTGGCAGCTCTTTTCCGAGCAGTGCGGATACAGTATCTTTACGCAGATCTTTGATGTCCATTTCTGTTTCTGTCTGCAGCCATTCGGTGAGCTTTGCTACACTGTTTGGATTATCAAGCCCTGTGATCTCCATTGCTTCTTTGAGGTATTGTTCCCTCGACTGATCATCGAGCGCAAGCGCCGCGGCGACAAATTCCGTGTCTACTTTCACGCCTCTTGCATTGATGCGGGTATCTGTCACCCATTGTGCCTGCACTTCCTCGGGTACAGGGAAAGCAGAAAGTCTCGCGTCCACTTCCATTTCTGTGCGCACATCCTGCGCGCAGTACTCCTTAAACGTTTGCCACTTTTCCGGCGCGTGGTGAGGTAAGTTTCGGGTGCGCTGCCCATTATTTTTTGTCGGGGCGCACGGTACACAAAAGTATTTGATAAGTGCTTTACCCGCGGCCATTTTCTTCTTATCCTCCGCCAGCCCGAGCGCATTTCCGATTGCTGCCAGTCCTGCGGGATATCCACAGTATAAACCGTGTAGCATTGTACACCGCCATTGTGTAAGCGGCAGTACGATATGCAGATACTTCGACAGGCAGTACCATTCAAACGCGGCATTATAGGCGTGCTTGACGAACTCCGGACTGATGAGCGCCGTATAAAGATCTGTTGGAAATGTTTCCTCAGTTAAGTCGATCACTTCTACGGGGCCTCCGTCGACGCTGTACGCAAGCAACATAACTTCAAAAGCCGGACTCTCTGCGTATTTATAGAGCCCGGCTTTTGAGATGTCTATGTCGCTGTACGTTTCAATGTCTATTGACAAATGCCGTACAGATTCCATTTTTAGCACCCTCCGATCAGTGCGCCGGTAATCGGATCATACTGCAAGCCGGGGGTATATGCTGCAGCTCCTGGAGTTGCCGGCATAGCTGCTCCATAAGTTCCTGTGTCGGGTGTTCCAACAACCTGGAATGCTTCCTGCGCGGTAATGCGTCCGTCAAGCGGCTCATCATCGCGAATCTTTTGCACACCGTTTAACGCGCAGCCGATTCCCTTCTTGCCGTTCGCGTTGTACGGAAAGAAATGCACATTCACATTTCCCCAGCATCCTGAGTATACCTGTGTGGCGTCAATGATGGGCTGCACCTGACCGTCAACGACGAAAGGCGGTTTCGGACTAGATGCTGTAAATACCCAGCAGCCTTTGCACTCATCCCCGAAAGGCATTCCGTCCGATGGTCTTGTGCCATCACCATCGTGTACACAGATCGCCGGCTGCGGCGGGCGTGCGCCGTTCCACGCCTTTGCAGGACCCTGCTCGATCGCCTGCGCGATTGCCTGGTCGATCTGTGATTTTGCGGCGGTGTTTGTTTTCGGCAGCAGGATTGTTACCGAGTATTTCGGTTTTTCGTGCCCTTGTTTCTGCTGAGGTTGGAACAGATTGCAGTATGAAAGTCTAACGTTTGAAATTGTAATAGCCATAATAAAAACTCCTTTTACTCTTTTACTCTTCTACAGGTGTGAATGCAAGTGCTGCCGGATTATATGCCGGCCGTTTGTCTGATTCCGGTACGAGGGTTGGTTTTCCGGGCTTTGTAAGTACTAAGTCCTTGGCGGATTCTGCGAACGCCTTTTTGCCTAAGGCTTTTTCTAAGGCAGCAACGGTTACGGGTTTTTGCTCCCAAAGCAGTGCATTCGGCACTCCCCGAGCTACCAGCTTTTCAAAAGCGGCATCCGTTCCGTCGATCCATTCACGGGAGCCCCTACCTTCTACGGCTTTCCAGCCGGAAATACTGTTCCCCTCAAGGGCCATGTGTAGTGCAAACTCCTCCAGTTGTTTTACCCAGCTCGCCAGTGACTGTGCCCGGGACAATATGTCGCCAATCTCCGAAAACGTTAGCAGAGCCGGCTCCTTTTTCTCTTGTTCTAACGCAAGATACTGCTCGGCTCTTGCACGGCATTGCGCTTTGGCCGCGCAGAACCGGCACCATTCGCCGGCAGCGTATTCCCCTTTACCTTCCCAGGCGAGCAGTGCTCGTGGGGCTGCATATTCGGTGCCCCATCGATTCAACTCCGTGACGGAGGTTTCCCACGTTTTGATGCCTCCAGCGTTTGGCTGTACAATGTCCATGCGTACCTGCTCGATGCTGTCACCGTATACGGCATCATATGTGTGCAAAGCACCCAGGGCATACAGCATCATCTGCGGGTTGTTCTCCGCGTCCACAGCGACGCCGGCACCGTTTTTGTAGTCGATAACACATAATCTGCCGGAACCAACCATGATACAGTCAGCTGTGCCAAATCCCGCCGGAGCAATGTGGGAATAGTTGACTTTGGTTTCCAACGCTACGAACGGCGGGCTTTGGAACTCTAAAGACACCTCTCTGAGATGATCCAGATACATATCCGTAGCGGCGTTCATACTCTTATCGTATTCGGGCTGCGCTTTTAGGTCTTTAAGCCGACGTTTGAATTCTTTCAGAGGCAGTTTTCCGAAAAAGTAATTCCTCGCTTTGAGCTCCGCGATACTGTGCGCCAGCGTGCCAGCTGCCGCGTACTCACTTTTCGTATCCGGGAAGTTTTGGCAGGTACGCGCCGACGGCGGACAGTTAAGCCACCGATGCGCGCTTGATGCGCCTAAAAAAGCATGGTGTTCCGGCATCAGATTTGCGCCCCCAATCCGCGAAGCTCCGTTGCGAAGGCCCCGATCTGATCCGGTTTAAGTGCTTGTACTGCCGGAACGCCAAAACGCTGCAGCAGTGCTACAAGTTCCTGCATTTTCGCAGGATTGCCGCTGATCAGATCAGCGCCTGCTTTTGCCACCTGTTCCAACGAGATC
>CALXAM010000088.1 GCA_944386285.1 uncultured Clostridia bacterium
GTCTACCAAACCGATAAGCCTGCTGTTCGGCGTATTGGCAAGGGAAACAAAAAAGAATAAGCTACGCTCGTAGAAAGCTTTGGGGAACGGTTTTCGGACAGGGGTTCGACTCCCCTCGCCTCCACCAAATGGGTATTGGACGAACACCTGCTTTTTTGCAGGCGGCTTTGCCGTGAAATGTCTGCTCTGATGCCGAACAAGAAAGCACCGTCTTAGGACTTTAGTCTTAAGACGGTGCTTTTGTCATATACGGAATTGGCACATTGGTATGATCTGTTGTCCTTCTGTAAAATAAAATCATACTAAAATACAGAAGGATACTATAATGGAAAAATCTTTATTCGAGCAAATGGACGGTACATGCACGCAGGCAGGAGATTATCTCCTTCCAAACTTGACAGTTCCCGAAGAAGAACAGAAGTCTATCGGCATTTGGGGACAGCGGTACGCACGGTACTTGAAACAGCATCACAAAATTTTGTATTATAACCTGCTGACAAGCTGGAAGCTGAACGCTCATCTTACCGAAATCGACCGACAGGCAGAGGAGATGTTTCTTCGGCTGGTAAAGCAAATGGCAGAGCGTGAGGGCGTAACCGAGCAGCTTAAAGCTGAAAATCAAATGGAGTGGGTTTGCCGGATGAACAATATCCGTAATAGGGCTGCAGAGGTTGTCAATACTGAATTGGTCATTTCAAGCTAAGCCCTATATTCCGTTTAGTACTTTATGGACTCCACGTACCGCCACACTTATTACAAATAAATTGTCCGTCTTCAGTAGATTTTATACTGACGGCATCCGGTGCATGACAGACATTGCACCCGGGAAGCCAAACGCATCCGCATTTGCTGCAGGTCAGACCATCAATGCCAATTCCTGTTGTATAAAAACCTTGTCCGCAATTTGGGCACCACACATTAGGGCCTTCTTCTAAGGCTGGATCATACTCTTCTTCCCACACATTCTCTTCTGACAAATCCAAATTATTTCCCTCATATTTTTCTTCAATTTGGAATGTCTGTTTGTTAATTTTATAAGTTATCATTGGATAAATCCCTTTATAATCATAAACAGAAATTGTACGATATAAATTCGTATCCTCCAATATTTCAGTTGATGAAAAAGCTTCTGGATATGTTGCCTGATATTCTCGTGTAGCTTTACCCGATATACAATAATAGTCTATCAATTCATCAAAGTGTTCTTGACCAATTAATTCTTTGCTTGTAAAGCAAACGTTGGTTTTTTCGGTGATTTCCTTTTTTTCAATCAATGAGGGAATTCCAAAGTCTAAAACGTGATAATTTTGGCCCAAATTTCCATCAGGAACATATAAAACATTGTTTATGACAACTGGATCATTTGTTTTTCCAACATAGTCAGGAATAAGCGTTTCAGCGGGAGCAGATACGCCAAAGACGATCGGATCATCAACTGATGTATCTGCATTTCCATAGTATTCATCTGATTTCGAAATATCATAATTGAATATTGCCAATTGGATATCAGTGTTGTTAATTTTGTAGCAGCTTGATCCTGTATCCTTATACAGAGCAGATACGAAAGTAACTTCAAATCCTCGTTGATTCAAATTTCCCAAAGTCGTCTTGTTTTTAACAAATCCTAACAATGTATCTGCATTGATTTCTTCGGCAAAGGGTTGATCAGATTTATCGCTTACTTGAAATACAGCAGTTATATCCCCCATTGATAAGTCCGACACCGCCGCTGTGGTTTTAATTTCCAATGACAAGTCGTTATCATTCAGCTGAACAGATACTGTTCCCTGATTATTTTCGCTATCGTTAAAATCAAATTCAGCTTTGGCCGCCTGACACAAAGATGATTCTGTTATTCGAATCTGCTTCCCGTCAATAACAGAAGTGATATCGATATTAGCTGTGTTCCCATCAATAATCTGGAAATGAAGGGTCACCCCTGATTCATCATCTTTATAGTATCCTGCATATCTTTCATATAGAATTTGCAGTTGTCTGTCACTGTCTTTGTATCCGGTCAAATTATAAAAGAGTTCAATTGCTTTTGCGTATTCTCCTTTCTCCATACATGCAACTGCTTCATTATATTGCGTCAATTGCGGATCGATTGGTGCTTCATCGGCTTGTTTGAAAAACAAATCTGTCCCGAAAAGCAAAAAGCCTACAGCCGCTATAACAACAGAAATTGCAATTATAGTCCATACAACTTTTTTGCGCTTTTTGCCTGCATGTTTTCTGTTTACAGTAAGCCGGTCGGCTTCCTGACTTCTTCCAAGCGCATTTAATATGCTTTTTATCAGGTCGATGTCCGATCCAATTTTATTATAATCCAACGCCTGTATTGCGCTAATATTTTTAGGAATATCATAAGGGTCCATCTCAGAAAAAACAGGGATGACAATTTTCCCTGTATATAGATCCTCATAACGATTGACCAGCGATTGAAAATTTTCTTTTGATGTTCCGATTATAATTACAGTTTTTGCATTAGCAAGCGCAGCGTTACAAGCATTTTCATACAACTCTCCGGTTAAATCAGAAGCTGAAATGCGGCTATAAAACGATTTAATTTTGTTTGCCTCGAGCTTTTGATATAGATCCTGCGCAATAATGGAGTCTTTTGTACGTCTTCCAGCGTGATCGCTTTCTATATAGCAGATATATGTATCAATATCTTCATAATAATCCGTGACAGAGTATTTTGCCCCGCAGGATTCGCACACATAAACTCCGTCGCGAATTATTAAATTTCCGCCGCATTTTTTACATTGCATATCGTTTAACTCCTATCTAACCATACATCCTTTATCTGCGTTTTAACGGTTGTATTCGTAGGGGAAGTCCCCTCCCAATTATATTCCGTATAGATTGTGCCGCTTCTTGTTACGATAAAATCCTTATTTATATATACTACATCTTCCATAATCGTATTTTCGCTTCCCAAGCGAGACAAGGTTAACTCGTTATTTAGAATAAAAAACTGTGATCCAATATCACTATCCGAATAAAAATCAGTTGTTTCTACATCTATAATTTTAAGATTTTCATAAGTATTACTAACGCCATCAGCAAATGTGTACAGCGTTCCGTTTTTATCAAGAGCTACTATGCTTACCGTTTTACTGCTACTTCCAACATTAACACTGATTTCTTTAATGTTTTTTAACGAAGCGATAAATGAATCAGCGTTTGTCTGAATGCCATAGAATACTGATACGACTGTTCCATCGGATTTTAAACCAACCAATGCAGCACTCATCATTCCTCCATAGCCATACCGCTCCACATCGTAAGACAATGAAACAATTTTGTCCCACTCATTTGTAGTCTGTAACCAATTGTCCGTATCGTCTGGATTAGTATCATTTTCAACTTGCCCATATATGACTTTACCTTCGTTAGATAAAGCAACATTTGTTGTATTAAAACGAGGTGTGATTTGTATTATATTTTCCCAATCAGAGTCTAATCCGTTGTTATTCTTTGAATTTGTTACATAGCCGTCTTCATGTAATGCATATAGTGCAATATTATCGGCGATAGAAACGATTTTACCATGTTCGTCTATGCTAATATTGCTGTTGGCAGTTCCAGGATCATAATTAAAAGTTTCGACAGAACCATTCGCTGAAATATAATAAGCGCCATATGATGATGAACCTAAAATATTATTTGTTGCAACGGTTGCAAGTTCTTCTCTCCAATTAAGCTCAGCTTGTTTCTGCATATCAGCAGAATCTTTATATCCGTTCATATCCCGAAACGCCCAAGCGGCTTCGGGATAATTGCCGTCATAATACAGCTGCATAGCGGCAGTATATTGGCCCATATTTAAAGACTCCTGTTGCATCTCGGCTGAATCCTTAAAATCAGACAATTTTGCAAAAGCATCAGCTGCCTCATAATATTTTTCTTCGTTATATAGTTGCATTGCGGTCTGATAATCAGCGTTATATCTAACGTAATCTTTTATATAGGGGAAAGAAATAACCCCCGCCACCAATATAATGCCCGTAAGGATAGCCGCTGATATGCCCAGTCTTTTTTTTAATTTTTTTCGCCGGGCTGCCAACATAATTGGCAACGGTATCAACTTTTTAATTCCTCTAAGCAGTTCTTGCTCAAAGTCGTCTTTCGACATATCCTGTGCGGCCAAGATAGCAAATTCGTCCGGCAAGTCCGTTTTAGGCATATCAAAGTAGAGCGGAATCAGCGTTTTACTCGCGTCGTTTTGGCGCAATGTCAAAAAACGGCTCCATTCATTTCTCACCCACGGGGATTCTATATTTTCCTTCGAGGAGCAGACAGTCAACATCACCTTGCTGGAATAGAGCGCAGCATAAATATAGGGCTCATATTCTGTGCCGATTTTATCCTCTAAAGTAATTCGTGAGAAAAACACCTTGTAACCGCTCTCAGTCAATTTTTCATAGAGTTTTTGAGCGGCAATGCTGTCTTTCGTGCGGTTTCCGTTGTTATCTGTTTCTTTATAGGAAATAAAAATGTCAAAAGGTTTTTCTTTTTTTGAAACAGAAAGAATTCCTTTCTGTATATTATTGATCGTTTCCGCCGTTTCCTGATAATATGCCGTTTGCTCATCATCGGCATATTGGATGACCTTTTGGTAATTTTTATCATTTAAGATCGATTCGTAATGTGTGCGGTTGCAGGTTGGGACATATTTGCCTGTTTTCGGATCTTGGACAAATGTAACGCCGTATTTGCATAAAACAAGATCCCAGTAGATTTCCGGATCTTCCGGACATAAGGCTAAAAGCTGATTGAAAATGGTTTCAGCTTTATCATACTCATTTTGCCGCAGATAGCTGTTGCCCCTGTCATATAACAGTTGCGCGCTTTCATCTGAAAACAGAGGCAGAATCTGTTTGCTTCCGCAATAATCGCAAACAGCAACCCTGCTTTTAGAGGCTACTGTAAGACTGCCGCCGCATATTTTACATTTAAATGTCTGCATTATTTTTCTCCCCGTAAAGCTTTATAAGTCATCAAGTTTTTATTCGCTTTTGGTTTTCAAAAAAATCGTATCAATTATGCGTGGGGTTGGAAAAGGTAAAGTATCAGATAAGGAACATGATATTTTACGAATAAAACAGCCCAATTGATACGCTCGAACACAATGAGATAGATATTCTTTAATTATTTTTTTTGCAGAATCATCCATTGTTACTTGGATATCATTGAATGAAATTTTGACTGGTTGCGAGCAGGTATTGATAGCATGTTTTGTTTTCTCATCTATGATAACATTACCTTCTTTTAAATACGCTGTTCTTCTTGCTCTTTCGCCACATAAAAGGCAACTTCCGTCACGGGAAAATTGATCGAATATAAAGAAAATATTTGGTACATGAAAATGTAGAAATTTACTGCAAAATGATATCTGATTTTTGTAAATAAGATCTTGATCAAAATCGATGCACCTATCCTTATTTTCCCCCTTGTCATATTTCTTTGAAGCCGTTTTAATCATTTCATTAAACGCCGCCACGCAGGAAATAGATTTTATTAATTGCGCTCGATCATCCACGCTACCGTTATAACAGTATCCTTTATTTCTGATATCGTATAAATCATTTTTTAGCTCATTATATCTTCTGTCTTTTTGAATATATTCAGCTGTCTTATAGAAAAAATCACCTGTACCGTCTCCATGACTTATTTCTTTTTTCTTTTCTTTTTCCCATTTATACCTCCGCTCAGGAGAAGCAGCATAGGAGCGACCTATTATCCACATTTTATCGGCGAATCTTTCAGAGTCTCCCCAAGGGTGCAAGTCACCGTTGCACATATCATAGAGAATTTGATTTCCAAAATGGTTTTCTTGAGCGCAAACACGAAGTCCATTGATTAGAGTTTCTGATATTTGCATATTTTCCATTTATAATTATCTCTCTTCCTATCACCAATTAATGAGTGGCATATTTTATTAAAGAAAGTTTTATTTCAAATCAATCCAAATACAAGGACGCACGCCTTTGGCACGGACAACGGTTTCGCCGTCCTCAACAATGTCGCCGGACGCGGTTACATACACAGCGTTTACGTCGGCCTTTGTGCGAAGCCACCAATCTTTTTCGCTGGAAAGTATGGATTCGTCTTCCAAATCTTCCGCCTCTTCCTGACTGAGCAGATAGACCTTGCAGTCAGCGCCATCAACGTTTGTCGTCAAAATACCGGCTAACTGATCTTCGGAAAACGAACCGATAAATTCGTTGTTGAGCCAGCTGCAAAGGGAACTTTCCTGCCATGTGACGTCTTTTATTTCATCATTGTACGGCAGTTCACAAATTGCTTCCTGTGCGATCAGCAGCATTCTGTCATCTTCTGTTTGCAGAACACGCCATGCGATTGGTTCGTTTTGATAGGTACCGTAATAAACAGCATTGTCTGTTGCAAGCCGGTTTTGAATCTGCTCAATTTTCTGCTTGCAATCTTTATAATCGCCAAGTTCTGTGTAGAGCTTGATCGCTTCCAGATAGTTTTGGCTTTCAAAATAATCTTCAGCCTGTATGTATTTGTTTTCAGTTATCGTTTGCTTTACAGACTCGATCATTTCCTTGCTGTCCTTATACGTGCCCAAGTTTTCAAAAGCCTGAATTGCCTCATCATATTTTCCTTCTTCATATAGCTTCTGGGCATCCAAATACTGCTGTTCTGTGATCGCCGTTTTACATGCTTCAATCATTTCGTTGCTGTCGCTATATCCGTTCAGACTTTCAAATACCGCTCTTGCTTCCGTGTACTGCCCGTTTTCATACAACGACATCGCGGTCTTATATGTATTGTTTGGAACAATAACAAAACAAATAATTAACGCCACAGTTGCCAGCGCTCCCAAAACGCCAACCGTCACGGCTACATATTTTACACCGGAAGAGTCCTCGGATTTTTTCTCTTCTTTCACATTTTTCAGCATCCGGCATTTTTGATTTCTCTCTTTTAACAAGTCGCAGATTCCTTCGATATCTGTCATTGCTTTTTCCTTATCAGAAATTTCCGATTTCAGAAGAACAACTTTTGCTTCAATTTGCTTTTCCAGTTCGCTGAGCATGGAATGGCTCATGGGGTCGCTGAATTTGATATCTTCCGATAAAGCATTGATTTTTTGCGCAATCTCCGCATCGTCTGTTTTGACAGAGGACAGAAGAAGCTGCATATTATTGATGAAATACACTTTTTCCGCAATGTGTGCTTCCTGCTTCTCAATAGATTCGCCGGCGGCTTTCGATGCCAAAAGGATAATGATAAAAAATCCTGCCAAACAACCGTCGATAATCAGCGCCGGCACATAGGGGAATACCGGACTAAAAATCTGCCAAAGACCAACGATTGTTTGCAGGACCAGATAAATCCATGCAATAGAAACCAGCGGAAGACGCAAGAAGGTTCTTTTTTTATCTTCTGAATCAAAAAGAAACAGCATAATGGCCGCAAATAAAATGACAGCCAAGGTCACAAAGCTGTATCCTAACCAAAATGTAATGCCGCGCACCGTCGGCAGAAGAAAAGCAAGTACATTAAATAAAGCCAGTAAAATTAAAGCTGCTGCTACAGATATTCCTTTTTTTCTATTCAGTTTCATTGCCGTTTCCTCTCCTTATAAATTCTTCAAAAGCTCCTGCTTAGCCGCATTGAATTCTTCTTCAGACAAAATGCCGCTTTCTTTCATCAGTTTCAGCTTTTCCAGCTTCATTTTAAATGCGTCAAGCCCGCCATCACTCTGTACAGGTGCGGACGTTTGTCCAATGGCATCGTTCATCATACCGCCTACCATACCGCCGACAGCGCCGCCGACGCCTGCCATTGTACCTAAACCGACGCCCATATTGGTAAATTCACCGACCGCTTCATTTTCGGCAACCTTTTCTGCAACATCAAAGCCACGCTCCTGCTGATAGGTGTACCCCTCTTGTGCACGCTTTGTTGCCATTGCCTGCGACTCAATAACAGTTTTTTGCGCTTCGGTCTCGGCGTGTATGACATCAGTTTGCTGTTTCAGCTTTGCCGCTGCAATATCTGCATATTGGCGGATATGTATTTCCTTGAATTTTTCATATGCTGTTTCGCCGTCCGGCTTAGCAATCGTCGTAACAAAAAACTTGTCAAGGTTAATGCCATATTCATTGAAATCCGGAGTTAACGCGCTTTTTAAAGAAGATGAAAATTCGTCCATATGCGCGTCTACTTCAAAAATACTGTATGGGGCGCTTTGCATCGCAGCCGCAATATACGGCTTGATTTTAGACATCAGATAAGAACGGAACTGCGCAACCAGCCCGCTTTGCGTAAGGCTGGATTCTGTTCCGACTAATTTGGGGAGAAGCCTGCGGGAATCGCCGACAGAAAGCGTCATTTCACCGGAAGCGCCGATCTGAAGAGGAAATCTGTATGTAGGCTCCATATACTGTACCTGACTGTCCGTACCCCATTTAATTGCCATCTGCTGCGTTTTGTTTACAAAGTATACCTCGCAGTGAAACGGTGTTTTACCACCGGTGGGCAGATTTAAAAACCGTCTGAGCAACGGAATATTCTGTGTTTGAAGCGTGTATCTTCCCGCTTCAAACAAATCCAATGCCTGACCATTTTTAAAGAAAACAGCTTCTTGGGATTGATGGACGATAAGCTGTGACAAAGTATTGAAATCTTCAATCGGAGACTTCCAAACAAAGGTAGAATTATCACCCTCATATTTGATGATTTTGGCAAGTGCCATCTTTGTTTCCTCCCTTGGTTAGCGAAATGCAACATAAACTATGTTATGTTGCAAACACAGCCCCAAATTTGTTACTTAAAAATGCAAAAACATTATAAGTTACCAATTTGGAAGAAAAAAGAGCGCAAAAAGTCAAGCCTTTTCAGAATTCGATTTGAAAAGGCTTATTTGTGTTGCTTTGCTTCGACAATATTCCTTAAAAATCATACTTTTCGTCTCAGAACTGCTTGTATATCCTTTAAGACTGTGATAAAATAATAATAAATAGGTTTGGTATATCCATTTGCAACATAACATAGTTTATGTACTCAGCCGCCGGTTTGGGCGGCTTTTTTCATAGAATCAGCCGCATATGCTCCATTCTTCTGCGGTGCTCGTTGCCGGTGGAAATGATATAGATTCTGGTGGTGTTGATACTGCTGTGACCGAGGATGTCGGCAAGCTTCGCAATATCTTTTTCAATACCGTAAAACACTCTTGCGAATAAATGGCGCAGATTATGTGGAAAGACCTTGTTCGGATTGACTCCTGCCTGCTCACAAAGCCCTTTCATCTCCCGCCAGATGTTGGTGCGGCTGATTGGTTTGCCCGTGCGTGTGATAAAAACCGAGCCTGACTTTATCCCTTGCTCCGCTGCATAGCGGAGCAGCTTTTTTTGCAGTTCACGAACAAGAAATACTGTTCTTGTTTTGCCCTTTAGGGAAACCACCGCTTTGCCGCGCTTTACCGCTTCAACAGAAATAAATTGCAGTTCGCTTACCCGTATGCCTGTTCCGCAAATGGTCTGCAAAATCAGGTTCAGCCGCTCGTTGCCTTTCTGCTTTGCCGTATTCACAAGCCGTATATACTCCGCTTTGGTCAGTTCCTTTTCTTCTGGACAGTAAATCTGCCGTTGGAGTTTAATAGATTTTACCCTGCAATCCATCCAGCCCAAAAACGCAAACAAGCTGTTGAGGGAAGCCAGCATGGAGTTGACGCTGCGAACAGCATAGCTTTCGGCAAGTAATTTTCCTTTGTAGGCAATCACCGTTTCCTTTGTGACATCTGTACCGGCTAAATATGCGGCGAATGCCCGTGCATCCCGCAGATACTTTTGGATCGTGTTTTCGCTTTTCTCCTCCTTCCGCAAATACTTTCTGAAGCGTTCTATTGCTTCGCTTGTTAAAATTCGTCCTTTCATTTCTGTTTACCTCCGAGTAATAATCTATTTTACCCGAAAAGTATGATCTAAGAATTGTCCTCTTTATTTTAGGAAATACCGATCGCTTCATCGAATATGCGGATTCAGCATAAAGACAGCCCCGATGAGTACAGAGAAATCTGCAACTCATCGGGGCTTTTTGTGTTTATGGACGCAAAGGGAGTTTTATGGGACACTGAGATATGCTATAATATTTTAAATTCACAGGAACAATAGAGCTTTTTCGTGTCGATAAATAAATGGAGAGATTAACTCTCCGGAAAGGAGGCAGAAACATGCCAATATTATTAAAAAGAAAAAACGGTGAAATTACGCCGTTTCGCAATGCAGAATATATTGCTGCATTTTATTTCATTCCGAAATCCATTTTGGACAAGTGCGGTCCAGAACTGAACAGTATTCCACGCAATCCGAGAAAGCTATTGCAAAGCTGGGACGCAATCGCTATGGTGGAAAGCGATTTGTTTCTGCTTGCCATCATCGACGCTTATGCGTATATGGTCTGGCCCTTTATGGGACTGGGGGCAAAGCGAGAAATCTATTCCGGTTATGAGCCGTCATGGATTTTTGCCCATGCAGCGCCATACTGGATTCAGGAATTACAGGATGAAAAGATTCTTCCGGCAGCAAAGGAACTGCTAAAGGGCGGAGGTGTGGATGAAACCTTCGGCTATGTGTCGGAAGAAGAAATTTCTGATTTGTTCACTTGGCTTGTTCCGCAGACAATGGCGCACTATAATATGAAAGCTGTCATTGATACCGCAAAAGAATTCCGCTGCTTTGAAGATTTTGATTATCGGAACAGCCGACAGAAAATCGATTTTTACCGCAAGTGGTATCACACCCGTGCAAAGAATGTTACGGTTGAGTCTCTTGAAGAAATCAAGGAGCGGTACGCTGAAAACAATGACGGTATGGATTGGGATATCACCGATGAACGCAGCGATATAAACCGCACGGTTTTAGAGCCGATGGCGGTAAGCGAATTTTTGGATTCACTCAGCGAAACGGACAGACAGATTCTCACCATGCGAATGGAAGGCACAACGCTTGAAGAAATTGCAGTAAAGCTCGGCTACAAAACGCATAGTGCTATTCACAAGCGAATCCGTAAAATCGGGCTGGCTTACGAAAAATTCAGCGGCGAAGATTTGGGATTCAGCAATAAGAAAATCATTTAATAGCACCTATTGATGTAAAAATCGGTAGGTGTTATTTTTTCGCCCGAAAACAGATTGGAGGAGATTATTTATGAGAGCTTATTCATCATTAAGACAACTTGAAGAAAAAGGTATTTGTGTTGATGAATACCTGACCAATGAGAGAGAAGGCGTATTTAAGGCACGCCTTGACTGCAAGCGTTGGGGCAAGAAACGAAATATTCTTGCGTACTTCACATTTGAAGATGGAAGTAAGATTATGGCTTCTGCTTGGCAGAACACCGGGTATCTCGGTATCCCTGAGATTGAAGAAGGAGCAAGGCTAATGCTGACTTTTGAGAGAGCAAAAAACGGCATTTCCTATTTGAGAAAGGTTGAAAGAAACGAGGGAGAATAATGCATGTCTCATACTGTAACAAGCAGGGAACTTGTACGGCAAGTTCCAACTCAAAATCTTAGGGAGTCCCCTAAAACCCCATTGTCACGGGAAATTCCCGTCCGTTTGCAACAAGCGCTTCAACTGCGCCGCACTTGCGGCGGCTTGTTTCACCGTGTTGCGGCACAGCCCTCTGTGCTCCCTTTATCCGCCACCGGCGGCGGTTGCTACTCGGTTCCCTAAAACCCATTTTGAAAGGACTGATAAATTTATGAACAGAAATCCAAAAGAGAAACTTGCCCGCATAGAGATAAGGGCGAAGCCAAAAGAAAAAGATAAAATCAAACGGCTTGCCGAGAAATGCAATTTACCGTTAAGCGAATATGTTGTGCAAATGGCATTGGGGTACAAACCGAGAACGGTTCTCCCCGATGTCTTTTTTGATTTCTACAACAAATTGTGCGAGCTTTGCAACACAGCAGGATTTACGCCCGAAACAGAAAACGAACTGCTTTCACTGATTGATGAAATTCATTCGGAGCTTTTACTGCCCGAAAAGGAAACTGTAAAACAAATTAAAAACGGAATTGAGGGGAGCGACAGATGGCAACAACAGGATTCTGGCCTGTCAAAAACAGGTTAAAAGAAGTAATCGACTATGCCCGTAATCCTGACAAGACCACCGATAAGAAATTCTTGGATAAGGATTTATATGCGGCGCTCCGTTATGTTGAGAATGATAAAAAGACGGATCAAACGCTGTATGTTTCGGGTATCAACTGCCCGAAGCAGAGAGCCTATCAATGTATGATGGCAACTAAACGGCGTTACGGCAAGCTCGGCGGGAATGTTGCCTATCACGGTTATCAGAGTTTTGTTAGTGGCGAGGTAACTCCCGAAGAAGCACACGCAATCGGAATGGAAACTGCAAGGCGTATGTGGGGCAAGGATTATGAGATCGTTGTCACCACCCACCTGAACACAGATAATCTGCACAATCATATTGTGGTAAATTCCGTATCATTTCGCACAGGACGAAAATTTGAAAATCACATTTCCGACCATTACAAGCTAAGAGAGATTTCCGACGCAGTTTGCTTAGAACGAGGGAAAAGCGTATTGCCGCCGACCAAATTTACAGGCAGCCGAAAGAAAGACTACTGGATTCACAAAAACGGTGGCTTAACACACAGAGATATTCTAAAACGGGATATTGAAAGCATTTTGCCTTATTGCGGAAATATGGGCGATATTGCACGACAGTTATCTTCCCTCGGGTATCAGTTTCCCCGCAACAGAGATTACGAGCATATCTCTATCATTGCTCCCGGCTGGAAACGGGCAATCCGCTTGGACTCACTCGGATACACCAACGAGGTGCTACGCCAGAGGATTTATGAAAACCGCAGCAATGAGCGTTTTTATGTTCTCCGTAACAATAACCCGCCGTTCAGACCGAAGGTTTATCCGCTGCTGATTTTAGAGAAAAAGCTGGATTATGAGATAACTCACTCGAAGGACACCGCCGTTGTTTTGGTGGATGTCCTTTTTTATATCCTTTTACAGCTATTAAATCTAACCCGTAACGAGCAGGAATTACAGCGTAGAAATCAACCGCTTTCACCCTCTATCCGTCAATCCCTGACCATAGAGAAAAAGCTGCTGTCCGAGTACGCATTTCTGAAAAGCAATGACCTGCACTCGACAGAGGATATTATGAATTTTATGGACAGCCAGATCGAAGAAATTGTTTCTTTGGAAATCGAACGGCAGAAAATCCGTAACAGTAACCGCCGTCCGAAATCCGATGAAGAACGGCAAGCAAAAAACACCGCCGCAAGGGAGCTTTCCAAAAAGCTGAAGTCCCTGCGAAAAGAATTAAAATTAGCAAAGTCCGCACTTGAGCGTTATCCGCAGGTGTGGGAGCTGCTGAAAACAGAGCGTGATGCAGAAATAAAGTCACGCAACAGAAACAGAGAAAAAGAGAGGTAAAACATTATGAATGAAATTAAAAATATACAGATTACAGACCTTGTATCCGCACCCGATAATCCGTTTAAGGTGACTATGGATACGGAGATGGAACGGCTTATTGAAAGCATAGCCAAAACAGGTGTGATTGCTCCGATTATTGCCCGTCCGACAGATAACGGCAAATACGAAATTGTCAGCGGACACCGAAGAAAATATGCTTGTGAATATCTCGGTATAAAGAGTGTTCCGACAATTATAAAAGAACTTGACCGCAATGAAGCGGTCATTTTTCTTGTAGACAGCAATTTACACCGAGAGCATATTTTACCGTCGGAAAAAGGATTTGCTTACAAGCTGAAAATGGAAGCATTATCTCGACAAGGGAAAAGAACAGATTTAACTTCGGGACAACCTGTCCCGAAGTCCGATGATAACCGTACTACCGCACAAATTGGTATGGATATGGGCGATAGTTATAAAACTGTTCAGCGCTATATTCGCCTGACCAATCTTATCCCGCCTATTTTGGATATGGTTGATGAGAAAAGAATTGCTTTCACTCCCGCCGTGGAGCTATCCTATTTGCTCCCCGAAGAACAGACAATGCTGGTATCCGAAATGGAATACAACGACTGTACGCCTAATTTATCTCAAGCGCAGCGGTTAAAAGCACTCAGTATGCAGGGTTTATTTACGGCGGAAAGGCTGTCCGCCATTATGAGCGAAGAAAAAGCTAATCAAAAAGAGCGTGTGAAAATCCCTGCTGAGCGTATTCGCAAGTATTTCCCGAAAGACTATACCACGGCACAAATAGAAGAAACCATTGTAAAGCTCTGCGAAGCGTACCACCGAAAGCGAACGCGGGATCGTGATTCCCGATGAGGTGTACGCTTATGGAAAGTATTGTGAAAGGTAAGCAGGAGGGAATACAGCTTCCGGAGGAGCTTTTAACTTCGTTCGCAAGGTTCCTTGCGCCGGAAATCTGTAAGTTTTATCAAAGTGAGGAAGGCAGAGCGTATTACGAGGCGTGGCTGAAAAAGCATCCCGAATACGCCGCCTGAATCAAATCAGGAAGCAATCGGCGAAAGCCGGCTGCTTTCCATACATATGACTTTCACAATACAGGAAAGTATAATTTAGAAAGAAAAAACGGAGGTAAATAGAAAATGAATGTAGTCATATACGCTCGGTTTTCGAGCCACAACCAAACAGAACAGTCTATCGAGGGACAATTAAAAGTCTGTTATGAATACGCCAAAAGCAACGGATACACCGTCATCGGTGAATATATTGACCGGGCGCAGAGCGGTACGACGGATAATAGGCTGGAATTTCAGCGCATGATATCCGACAGCGACAAGCACACCTTTGAAGGCGTGCTTGTGTATCAGCTTGACCGTTTTGCCCGAAATCGTTACGATAGTGCCATCAATAAATCAAAGCTGAAGAAAAATGGAGTGCGGGTTATTTCAGCCAAAGAGAATATCGCAGACGATCCGTCCGGTATTTTGGTGGAGGGCGTTTTGGAAAGTATGGCGGAGTACTATTCCGCAGAGCTTTCCCAGAAAATCCACCGTGGTATGGCGATCAACGCAGAGAAATGTCTTTCAAATGGAAGCAATCCCGGACTCGGCTTCAAAGTGGATTCCGAACGCAGATTCTATGTCGATAACGATGAGGCGGCAATCGTCCGTGAAATTTATGAGCGATACGCCGCCGGTGAAACAAAGGCGGAGATTATCCGTGACTTGCAGCGGAGAAAGGTAAAAACCTCGCTGGGAAAAGAGTTCAGCAACAACAGCCTCAGCCGCCTTTTGAGCAACAAACGGTATATTGGGATTTATTTATACAAAGGACAGGAGACGCCCGGTGGTATGCCGCGGATTTTAGATGATGATTTATTTTATCGGGTGCAGGCGCTTATGAACAAGAACAAATCCGCGCCCGCCCGTACACACGGCGAGGGAGAATATTTGCTTACGACTAAGCTGTTTTGCGGTTACTGCAAGGAGATGATGGTGGGATACGGAGGCACCGGAAAATCAGGGCGGCAGTATCACTATTACAACTGCAAAAGCGCAAGAAAAAAGAAATGTCAAAAGAAAATCGTCAGCAAACAGTATATTGAAGACAGAGTAGTTGCCAAATGCCTGAAACTGCTTACAGATGAAAATATCGCTTTTATAGCGAGAATGGTTGCAGAGGAATGCAGCAAAAGTCCCGATAATATATCCGTCAAGGCATTAAAGAAAGCAATGAAAGAGGCGGATACGGCTATTGAAAATCTTTGGCGGGGCATTGAACAGGGGCAATCAATTGAAATGCTGACAGAACGAATCAACAAAAGAAAAGCTGAAAAAGCAGAACTTGAAGAACAGCTTGCCATTGAGCAAAACAAAAAGATCTGTCTGACCGAGCCGCAAATTCACGCTTTTCTTGATTATGTCTGTGAAATGCCCGCAGACGATGTAAACAAGCGCAGAGCCATTATCAATATCTTTGTGCATTCGATTTATCTGTATGACGATTATTTCACCTTGATTATCAATGCCAGCAAAAAGCCCTTGAGCGTTGATAACATCCCGCTGGACGATATAGAAGCAGCGTTCAGCGGGGATACATATACCTCTGACGAGTGTTCATCTATGAAAACACCCGCTCCACCAGAGTAGGAAGCGTCGAACTATTTTTCTTTCGGAATGAGTTCGCGCTTGTTTATAGATTCGGGAGCACCCGTTAAGGGCGCTCCCGTTTCGGTCATCACCATGTGAGCGCCGTATTTGGCGTTTTAAGACGTTTTAAGCCCTTCAGGGTACTCCGATACCCTAACGGGCTTTTTTGCGCCTTAAAACGCCTCTGAGAGCGTCAGAGGAAGCAAAGGCGGATGCAGGTGCGCATCTCGCTTCCGCTCGATGCTGGGATTGGCCGCCCTGCGGGCGGCTGGTTCGGGTCTTGAGTCTGGGTACAGCAGGGGGCGGGCATATCCTGTCGCTGGGAACCGTAGAAACGATTTTGGAACTCAATCAGCGGCTG
>CALXAM010000089.1 GCA_944386285.1 uncultured Clostridia bacterium
CCCTTAAGGGGTGGCCTGAGAAAGTAATGCAGGTGGCAGACCTTTTCAGGCCCCCTTTAGGGGGATTGTCTGTAAAATGCCCTTCTAGGGCTAATCAAGCCTCCGGCTTAGCCGGAGGTTTTGACTCAACGTGTCGTTTATTTGATTCGGGTAAGGGGAATAGTGGAAAGTAAGCGCGCATTGCCGCTGTTAGCGTGTGGGGGCGCATTATTCGATTTTGATTCCTCTCATGGAGGCTTTCCAATACATCTGCTTTTCTGTACAGTTATATGCCGATTTCTCTTGGCTGTTTTTCAAAGCAAACATCTCACGCCATGTGCTCCCGCGCGACAGTTCGATCGGAGCCAGTGAACCAAGGTCAATTCGATACAGGTCATTGTAGAGAAAGGCTGCTAATTTGGTGTTTTTGAAATTTCCCTTGTATGTGTTTTTTCGCCGCAGATACACAACTTGTGACGATTTGGGAGAAGATCGCTTTTTAAATGTAACGTCGTGGTTTGTCTGTGCTGACAGACGATTATGGATATACACCTGCGAGACGAGAGTAGGATCATTTTCAAACAGCACGTTTTTTAGCAGAACCGATAAATAATAGTCGCCGCAGCTTAGAACAATATCCGCGCCGCCTTCTCCGACTGTATGGAGATATAATGTGCCCGGACAATTTTTCTGGGCAGGTTTTTGGTGCACATTGGAATCTTTAAAATATACTTTATCATGATAGTATATTTCGATCAGCAGCGGCTCGATGCAAAGTCCGCCAATCTCAATGAGATAGGTGCTTAAAAGGATTTTTTCGATTTCTTGCAAAACCAAAATGCAATCGCTGCGCACATCGCCAGGCTTTGCATGTGCCCTGTTTGCGGAAATTTCCTCCAGCTTTTGCACCAATACGTCTAAATCCTCTGCACCTTTGATATGTTTGCGCTCCATGATTTCCCCTCTTCCTTTGATACGTTTGCTGAAGTGTCAGCTATTGTACGGTGGATCGCGCCGACGCACATCACTGTCGTCAGCGTTTCGGCTTTGGAAACGGCAGCTGTTCATACATTGCCTCGAGCAGCTGTACTAAAAAATCGCGGTCGTCCACACGGTCGACACGCAGATATTTTTTCTTTCCGCTTAGCGTCGATCGAATCATAGGGCGCGTCGGGCAGCAGTGTTACCGCCGCCTGCACTGGCCGCTTAAAAAAGCGGTCATCGCAGATGTATGCCGCTACCTTTTTGCGGTAGTAGAGCAGGTATTCGCCCATCATCCTGCGGTACGTGATTCCTTCGAGTACGGAGAGCTGGTCTAACAAAAAATCCATATAGTCTTTGCTCGTTGACATGAAAAATCCCCCCAAACGGTTCTGCTGCTTTTAACAAACGTTCTGTTTAACCGGTAAACGGCAGCTGTTCATGACGGCTTTTCATCGCTGTTTGGTTCGATCAGCGAAGCGAATGAAATGGCGTCCGTGCCGAATTTTTGCCGGACACGATCCATTGCCGCGTCGATTTTGTGGTTTTTCTCCTCCCGGCTTGCTTCGTCGAAGCAAAACAGCGAGGTCTGCGTGCCGAGTGAATCGGGGACTAAGTTTGCGCCGCCGATGCCGAGCATCCGCACGCGGGTCGTATCGTTTGTGCAGCTTTTCACAAGCTCCCGCACACAGCGGTACATCGTTTTTGCCGAATGGGTCGGTACGGCAAGTGTGCACTGCCGCTGAATCGACGTAAACGCAGGCGTTTTGATCTGAAGCCGTACCGTCTGGCATTTGGCGCCCGTCTGCCGCAGCCGCGACGCGACCTGATCGCACAGCGCGAGTGCGGCGGGGAGAATTTCGTCTGTGCCGCACAAATCGGCGGGGTAGGTGATCTGATTGCTCACCGATTTCGGGAAGCGGTTGACGGCGTCCTCATAGCGGGACACGGGCGCGTGTTCCAAGCCGTTTGCGTACATCCAGAGCATTTCGCCCGCTTTTTGCAGATGGCGGCTTAAGAAGTCGCGGTCGCAGGCGGCGAGCTCACCGATTGTATGAATGGCGAACTTTTCAAAAAAGGCGGCGGTATGTTTGCCGACGAACAGCAGGTCGGACACGGACAGCGGATAGAGAAGCGACCGGAAATTTTCGCGTGTGATGACGGTGGTGGCGTCGGGCTTTTTGTAGTCGCTGCCGAGCTTTGCGAAAATCTTGTTAAAGGAAACGCCGACCGATACGGTGAGTCCTAACTCCCGTCTGACCCGCTCGTGAATGGCTTCTGCGATTTCTTCGCCTGTTCCGAACAGCATTCGGCTGCCTGTGACGTCGAGCCAGCTTTCGTCGATGCCGAACGGCTCGACCAGATCGGTGAACGAACAGTAGATCGCGTTTAGGTGTTTTGAGTAGTCGTGGTAGAGCTTGTGGTGGGGCGGCGTCAGCAAGAGATCGGGGCATTTTTGTTTTGCCTGCCAGATCGTTTCCGCCGTTTTGACGCCGTATGCTTTGGCAAGTTCGTTTTTTGCCAGAATGATGCCGTGGCGGTTGTCCGGATTGCCGCAGACTGCCATTGGAATTGTTCGGTATTCGGGATGAAGGATACACTCCACTGAGGCGTAGAAATTGTTGCAGTCGCTGTGTAGAATGACGCGGTCCATGTGGTTCACCTGCCTTTCTTTGAGTATACCACACCCGCATCCGTTATTCAAGAACAATCGTTCAGCGCTTGCAGCGCGGCGGTCGCTTCGCGCGCCCTGTGGGAAGCAGGTGCTATATTTTGCACTGATGCTTCCTTGAGAAGCACTTCCGCCGCGGATGTTCCCGCGGCGAGGAAACGCCGTAAGGCGCGGTGCAGCACCTCGCCCCTGACGGGGCGTATTCTATGGGAAGCACACCTGCGGTGGGCGGTCGCTTCGCGCGCTCTTTGGGAAGCAGGTGCGTTGCCTTTGAATTGGGGCTTTCCATGAGGAGCACTTCCGCCGCGGATGTTCCTGCGGGCACCTGCGGTGCGGCACCTCGCCCCTTGGGGGGCGGTTCTTTCGGAGAGTAGGTGCGTTGCCTTTGGGATTGGTGCTTTCCAAAAAGAAAAAAGCAGGGGAGAACCCTGCTTTTGTTTCATTATACTGATGCTTCCTTGGGAAGCACTTCCGCCGCGGATGTTCCTGCGGGCACCTGCGGTGCAGCACTTCGCCCCTTGCGGGGCGGATTCTCTGGGAAGCACCTGCGGTGGGCGGTCGCTTCGCGCATTTTCCGGGGAGCAGGTGCCATGCTTTGGGATTAGTGCTTTCCAAAAAGAAAAAAGCAGGGGAGAACCCTGCTTTTGTTTCGTTATACTGGTGCTTCCTTGGGGAGCACTTCCGCCGCGGATGTTCCCGCGG
>CALXAM010000090.1 GCA_944386285.1 uncultured Clostridia bacterium
CCTTAAGGGGTGGCCTGAGAAAGTAATGCAGGTGGCAGACCTTTTCAGGCCCCCTTTAGGGGGATTGTCTGTAAAATGCCCTTCTAGGGCTAATCAAGCCTCCGGCTTAGCCGGAGGTTTTGACTATTCTTTTTCTCGTTTTTTGAGTGCATCCTCAAGCGCTTCTGTTACGATTTTAAGTGTTTTGATGCGGGCATATTTTTTATCATTTGATTCAATGATATGCCACGGTGCCGTCTTAGTGCTTGTCTTTTGAATCATTTCGTTGATTGCTTCTTCATAAAGATCCCATTTTTCACGGTTGCGCCAGTCTTCGTCTGTAATTTTCCACTGTTTTTCGGGTGTATTCTGGCGTTCTGTGAAGCGTGCAAGCTGCGTGTCTTTGTCAATGTGAATCCAGAATTTTAACAGCACAGCGCCCCAGTCAGTCAGTTCTCGCTCAAACTCATTGATCTCGTTATATGCACGTTTCCAGTCAAATTCACTGCAAAAGCCTTCAAGACGCTCTACCATAACACGACCATACCATGTACGGTCAAAGATTGTAATGTGTCCTGTTTTGGGCAGACGGTTGTAAAAACGCCACAAATAATGGCGCGAAAGCTCAAATGGCTTTGGACTTGCAATGGGAATAACCTCGTAGCCACGCGGATCAAGTGCACTGGCAATACGTTTAATATTACCGCCCTTTCCTGCTGCATCCCATCCCTCATAAGCGATGATGACCGGGATTTTCTGACGGTAAATCCGATTGTGAAGGATACGCAGTTTTTTCTGATAATACCGTTTGAGTGTTTCGTATTCTTCGAGTGAGATTGATTTATTTAAATCGATCTCAGAAAGCAAAGGCATTGGCTCAAGTGGGTAATCTTTTTGGATAATGGGTCGTGGCTTATTTTCTTTCTTTGCTTTTACTGCTTTATCAATTTCAGAGGTAAGAATGGAGAGCATCTGATATTCTGCATATTTTTTGTTTGTTCCATCGATAATATGCCAAGGAGCATCCGGGGTATTTGTTTGATGCAGATAATCATCAAAGCAAGAAAGACATTCTTGATAGTGATTGACTTGCCATTGATCGTATGCACTGACACGCCAAGCTGTATCTTTATTTTTTAACAGCTTATCAATTCGCTTTTTCTGTTCTTTTTTATCAATGTGAAAAAACAATTTTAAGAGCAGGTACCCATTGTCCACGAGCTGGCGTTCAAAGGTATTGATTGCCTGAATTTTTGTGGCATATTCTCTGTTGTCACAGCAATCAAATAAGCGCATCTGCACCATTTCTTTCATCCAACCGGAATCCAAAAACAAAAAGTTACCGGCTTCCGGAATATTCACAAAATGGCGCCATAAAAATGGCTTTCGCTGATCTTCTTCTGTTGGCGCACCTACTTTTGATACACGGAATGATCGTGGATCAATTGAGGAAATGACTTTTCCGATGACACTTCCCTTTCCTGCGGCACCCCATCCTTCAATCAATACAAGAACAGGAAGTTTTGCAGTTTTAATAAGCTGTTGCTGTACAAACAGTGTTTCACGCAGCTTATGAATTTCTTCTTTCTGTTCTTCAGATGATAATGCGTTGTTATCAAAAGAAAAATCGTATAGCATAAAAGCACCTACCTTTCAAGAAAAATGTTAATTTTCTTTTATTATATCACATTTTTTCAGAAAAGAAAGCAAAATAAAAAAATGAGTTTAAAAAAGATTATGAAGAATCAAATCACTTGAAAATTTTTTCTTTTTGTTCTATATAAAAAGAAAAAAGAAATGATTGAAAATTTGTTAAGAAAATTAGGAATCATGCGGTTTTGTTGACTTTAAATTTTGGAAAGGATATAATAAGAATATCTATACAAACAAAAAGAAAGTTTATGATTAAAATTGAAATGCAAAGGATGACGGAAATGAAGATCAAGGTAATGTCTATTTTTGGAACACGTCCTGAAACGATTAAAATGGCACCACTTGTTAAAGAATTGAGTAAACGTCCTGAAATTGAAAGTGTTGTGTGTGTAACTGCACAGCATCGTCAAATGCTCGATCAAGTGCTGCATGCATTTGAAATTGTTCCGGATTATGACTTGGACATTATGAAGCAGGGTCAAACGCTTTCTGACATTACAGTTCGTGTTATTAAGGGTCTTGAATCAGTTATTGAAGAAGTAAAGCCGGATATTGTTTTGGTTCATGGAGATACCACAACAACATTTGCCGGTGCATTGGCAGCGTTCTATCATCAAGTGGCTGTGGGACATGTGGAAGCTGGCTTACGCACATATAATAAATATTCTCCATTTCCTGAGGAGGCCAACAGACAATTTGTTGGTGTCATTGCAGATATGAATTTTGCTCCAACAGAACAGAGCAGACAGAATCTTTTAAAAGAAGGAAAACCAGATTCATCGATTGTTGTAACAGGAAATACAGCAATTGACGCACTTCAAACAACGGTAAGAGATGATTATCGTGATGAAATTCTTGACTGGGCACAAGGCAGTCGATTGATTGTTTTGACTGCGCATCGCAGAGAAAATCTCGGTGAACCAATGCGTCATATGTTTAAAGCAATTCGTCGCATTATTGAAGCGCATCCGGATGTAAAGGTGGTATACCCTGTTCACTTAAATCCGATTGTTGTGAATACTGCCAATGAAATTTTTGGTGGATGTGATCGTGTGAAATTGATTAAACCATTAGAGGTTGTGGAATTTCATAATCTTTTGGCACGTTCTTATTTAATTTTAACCGATAGTGGTGGAATTCAAGAGGAAGCGCCTTCACTTGGAAAACCCGTTATTGTTTTGCGCGATACAACCGAACGTCCAGAGGGTATTGCTGCAGGTACGTTAAAACTTGCAGGAACAAATGAGAAAACAATTTTCTCATTGATTGAAGAGCTTTTGACAGATCAAGATGAATATAACCGCATGAGCCATGCATCTAACCCTTATGGTGATGGAAAAGCAAGCAAACGGATTGTTGACGCAATTATTGAACGCTTTTCGAAGTAAGAAGGAGGTCTCTATGAGTTTTGCACAATTGGAAACAAAAACTTCTTTTAAATATATTAGAAGTTTTTCGTTCTATTTGATGCTGTTTTTATGTGTGTTTATTCCTTTTCGAAGTCCAATTTCCGATTTGACCACATCGTTAGTCAAAAGCATTCCTGATATTTTAATCTTAGGTGTTTTCGTATGGTATTCTATTATTATACGATTTCGGTATCGTTTTTTGGTTCAGGATTTCTTTTTAATTGGATTTTTTGCAATATGTTTTGTGAGTTCTGTTTTCATAAATCACGTTCCAATTTCGATTTTCATTTTACAGTCCAGAAGTATCGCACTCTACTATGTCTTCTATTTCATTATTCGTAATTTTGAATATGGAGAGAAAGAATATTTAAAAGTTACACTCGTTTTAGAGATTGTTTTATCCGCGTTATTTGTTTTAGGTGTAATAGAGAAAATTACAAGTAAAACGGTTTTGTTCCCGTCAAGTGTGGCCGAGTCTATTTCTTCTTCTGTGAATTTTTCGCGTATTTATACAATGCTGTATAATCCAAATACGTTCGCTTTATTTGTCACGCTTGTATTCTTTCTTTGTGTGTTTAAATGGATTTTGTATAAAAAGAAAACATCAATTATTATATATGCAATCATTGTATGTTCGTTATTTTTATCCATGTCCAGAAGTTCTTTGATTCTATTGGGAATTGGAATTATTGCGGTCGCTTTTATCTTTATACTGCAGGGCGATTGGAAAAAATATATTTTAAAAGTTGCAACATCTGTAGTATTGATTGGTGTGATATCGGTCGTAGCAATTTCTTCGATAAAATGGGCTTCAAGTGCATATTATTATACTTTCTTGGAGAACACTTCTGAAATAGAAAATAAGATTGAACAATCATTAGAAGCTGGTACATTAGATCGTTTGGATGAAATGACCACTTCAGAAATTGTTGATAAGAGCGCAGCGAATGGCCGTGTGTATTCTGTAAAAAAAGGACTTTCGATTTTTAAAGACTACCCTATTTTTGGAACAGGTTTCGGAACATATGGTTCAGGTGCAAGCCAAAATTGGACACCTCCAACATATGAAAAATATGATGTTTTTAAAGGATTCTATTCCGATAACGAATATATCAAAATTCTTGTCGAAACTGGAATTGTAGGTGCAGTTTTATTTTTATCTTTCCTCATGATTACTTTTTTAAAGTACCGTCACGAGAGCTTAAAAGTTCTTTTATGCGTTTCTGTAGCATGGTTTGGCCTGTTTTATAATATTTTTGAGATTCAAATAGGAATGTTGATTGTTTGGAGTATATTAGCTTTTAAAACGCCAGATCTTCATTTAGTAGAAAAAATAAAATCCTTCGGAAAAAGGAGATCGAATCATGTCAATTCCTAAAATAATTCATTATGTCTGGGTAGGCGGTAAAGAAAAGCCGAAAACAATAAAGCGGTGCATGAAGACATGGAAGAAACATTTAGGTGATTATCAAATTATCGAATGGAATGAACAAAATTTCGATATTTCTTCCAATCGATTTGTTAAGCAGGCGTATGAACAAAAGAAATGGGCATATGTGAGCGACTATATTCGTGCATATGCTTTGTATCATTATGGCGGAATATATCTGGATACAGATGTAATCGTAATGGATGATCTAACATCGTTATTAAATGATCGCGCATTTGTCGGCTTTGAAACACCTCAATATCCATTTACAGCTGCCTTTGGCGCAGAAAAAGGACATCCATTCCTCAAAGATATTTTATCATATTATGATGATATCGATTTTTCTTATAACAAAAAGGATGAAATGGCTGCCGTTAATACCAAAATTGTATCGGATATATTGATCAATCAATATCATTGTGAAGTGAATAATCAGCCTCAACTTCTTACAGAGGGAATTCGGGTCTATCCCGACAGTATATTATGTCAGCCATCTATAAACTCTCATACGATTCATGTATTTACCGGGACTTGGATTGAAGCAAAACGTTCTTGGAAGCACAAAGTCTCGCTTGCTTTAAGAACAAGAATTAAAGGAAAAATATCTCTTCGCGCATACTTGTTTTTTAAAAAATTTTTATAATTTGTAAGGGGAATGAAAATGGAAAAGCTTGCGCTAGAAGAAATAAAGAAAATTCAGTTAGAGATATTGATTGCATTTGATACCTTTTGCAAACAATATGATTTGAATTATCAACTGTATGCCGGAACATTATTGGGGGCAGTTCGGCATAAAGGATTTATTCCTTGGGATGATGATATTGATGTTTTGATGACAAGACCGGATTATGAACGGTTTTTATCATTATCACAAGAACATCCTATTTCACCGTACATTGAAACACGGTGCCATCGTACACATATCAATTATAATGCGCCATTTATTAAGTTGGTAGATAATAGAACGCAAGGTCATGAATTCGGACGTGCAAAAGAAATTATGTCTGGCGTCTGGATTGATGTGTTCCCTGTTGACGGTGTTCCTGATGATCAAGTAGAAGCAGAAAAGCATATCGCTTTGTTGCAATCGACGATTAAAACATTAATGTTAAGCAGCCGTCCCATGGTTTTTTGTAAAAATCCAATTCGCCTTGCAAAACGTTTACTATTTTATCTTGTATATGGGCATCGTGATTATCGAAAATTGGCGGATCAAATTGAAAAAGAAGCGCAAAAGTATCCTTTTGGACAGACGAAACGCGCGGGAGTTACTTGCTTTGGAAATGGCTGGAATAATATCGTTGATAAAGAGATTTTTGAAAAATCATGTGAACTGCCTTTTGAAGGACATTTATTTTCAGCATCCCAATATTATGATACATATTTGAAGCAACTTTTTGGGGATTATATGACTCTCCCACCGGAGAAAGATAGAATTTCGCGTCATAATTATACAGCATGGTGGATTGAGGAAGGGCAAAAATAAGGAGTTTTACGTTATGAATTCAGTTGTAAAGTTTGTAAAATCCTCTGCGGTATATTTTTTAGGCAGTGTTATGACAAAGGTAATTTCATTTTTCCTTCTCCCACTTTATACTAACTATATTTCTACAGCGGATTTTGGATATTATGATTTATCTATTTCATATATTAACGTCCTTGTTCCCGTTATTTGTATGGAAATTTGGTCTGGCATTATGCGGTATATGTTTGATTTTGAAGCGAAAGAACAAAAGTATCATGCTATTTTTAACGGAATAGTTATTTTCAGCGGATCTGTCGTTCTTTATGCATTGATTGGTGTCGTCTTGGGGTTGGTTTTCGATATCAATATGCTGTTTTTCATCTTCTTGTATGGATTTTTTTCGATGCTTCAAAATATCTATTCATACACAGTACGCGGATTGGGATATAACGCAAGCTTTGCGATTTCAGGAATTCTTGGCAGCTTGATCAACTCTCTCTCTAACATTGTCATGATCTTATGCTTCGGAATGCGACTCAATTCACTGTACATTGCATTGATTTTGGGATTGGCATTTCAGGTGATTTTTATGGAATGCCGCGTTCAATTATTCCGTCATTTATCGTTTCGTATGTTTGATTGGCAAATGATTAAACGCATGATTCGTTTTTCATTGCCATTGTGCTTTAATTCCGCATTCTTTTGGTTTCTTTCCAGTTATAACCGTGTAGGCATCTCCAATACATTAGGTCTTGAAGCGAATGGTTTGTATAGTGTTGCTGCCAAGTTTACTTATGTTTTAGGACTTGTGTCAAACTGTTTTTCCATGGCATGGCAAGAGATGGTGTATTCTATGGGAAATGAGAAAGAAAACAAATCAAAACTTTATACAACAGCATCAAATTATTATATTAAATTTTTAATGTATGGTATGGTGCTTTTGGTTCCAGCTGTCAGCATTATATTCCCTTATATGATTGGTCCGGAATATCGTGATGCGTATTCGTTGGTTCCGCTCTACTTGTTTGCAACAGTTGAAAGTATTTATAGTGTGTTCCTTGGAAATATTTTTGGAGCAGAGAAAAAAACAGGAGTTATTTTCTATTCGACTCTTGCAGCTGCTGCGGCAAATGTTTCATTGTTCCATTTATTAGTGGGAAGATTGGGCGTACAAGCAGCGAATATATCATTATCAATTGGTTTTTTCGTTATCATTATGATTCGTTTAATTTTATTAAACCGTTCGATTGCTATTCAGTTGGATTATAAAATGATCATATTTACCACAATTTTATTTATTGGAATGTGCTGGGTCTATGCGATCAATATTTGGTGGGTATCTGGTTTGGCAATTTTAATTGCAGGCTGTATTGCTTTGTTTGCATTTAAAGATTTTTTAAAGCAAGCATTACAGTTTGCCAAAACCAAATTAAAGAAAAGCTGAAAATGAAAAAGTAATAAAAAAGCTGTGCGGTAATTTACCGCACAGCTTTTTGTTTTGCTTAAACAACCACTGGCTGTGCCAGTGGATAAAGAGCTTATAGCTATGGACAAAAAAAGAACTCCCCAATAGAGTAAAGGAAAAGGTCTGCCAACCTAACCCAAAACTATCGAGGAGGTCTTTGCATGAAAGACATAAACAGTTTAGAACATACGAAATGGAGATGTCAATATCATATTGTATTTGCGCCTAAAT
>CALXAM010000091.1 GCA_944386285.1 uncultured Clostridia bacterium
AGTGTCCTTAGGGAAAATATCTGCTTAAAAACACCGTACCCACTCCCGATAGAATCCGAGCGAAGCGAGAGGAACCACCGAAGGTGCGCAGGCACAGCCTGCCGGCTAAGCCGGTTTGGTTCGCCGCACCGCACCTTCGGTGTCTCTGCCGCCTTTCGGCGGAAATGCTCTTAAGGAAAGCACCAGCTTAAAGATCTCGCACTCGCTCCCCAGAGAATCCACGCCGCACCTTCGGTGTTTCTGCCGCCTCCGGCGGAAGTGTCCTTAGGGAAAATATCTGCTTAAAACACCGTACCCACTCCCGATAGAATCCGAGCGAAGCGTGAGGAACCGCCGCAAGGCGTGCTTATTTCTTGAAGTAAGGGGAGAAATCGAAGGTGGCAAAATAGTCCGCAGGGGTCTCGGCACGGCGAATGAGCTGTACACTGCCGTCCTCTTTTAATAATACCTCTGCCGAACGGAGCTTGCCGTTATAATTATATCCCATCGAGAAGCCGTGCGCGCCCGTGTCGTGAATCACCACATAGTCGCCGATCTCGATTTCGGGAAGCGCGCGGTCAATCGCAAATTTGTCGTTGTTTTCGCACAGTCCGCCGGTCACGTCGTACACATGATCACACGGCGCGTTCTCTTTGCCGAGCACCGTAATGTGATGGTACGAACCATACATCGCCGGACGCATCAGGTTTGCAGCACACGCGTCCAGACCGACATACTCCTTGTAGATGTGCTTTTGATGGAGCACCTTTGCCACCAAATGTCCGTGCGGCGCCAACATAAACCGGCCAAGCTCTGTGAAAATCGAAATATTTCCCATGCCTGCCGGCACAAGCACTTCTTCAAACGCCTGACGCACGCCCTCGCCGATCGCGAAAATGTCGTTTTCCTGCTGATCGGGCTTGTATGCGACACCGACACCGCCGGATAAGTTGATGTAGCGAATATCCGCGCCGGTTTCCTTGTGAAGCTCTACCGCAAGCGTAAACAGCGTGCGCGCAAGGCTCGGGTAGTAGTCGTTTGTCACCGTGTTGCTTGCCAAAAACGCATGGATACCGAAATATTTGACGCCTTTCGCTTTTAAAATCCGGAACGCTTCGGTGATCTGCGCTTTCGTCATACCGTATTTCGCGTCGCCCGGGTGATCCATAATCTGGTTGTCAAGCGTAAAATGTCCGCCCGGATTATAGCGGCAGAAGATCGTCTCCGGCAAACCGCACAGGTTTTCCAAAAATTCAATATGGGTAAAGTCATCAAGGTTAATAAACGCGCCTAAGTCAAACGCCTTTTTCATATCGGCCTCCGGCGTTACGTTCGAGGAAAACATGATGTCACTGCCCGAAAAGCCGCACGCCTCGCTCATCATCAGCTCAGTCAGCGACGAGCAGTCAACACCGCAGCCCTCCTCTTTCAAAATCGACAGCAGATACGGGTTCGGCGTCGCCTTGACGGCAAAATACTCCTTAAATCCCTTGTTCCACGAAAATGCGCGGTTTAAGTCGCGTGCTTTCTGGCGGATGCCCGCTTCATCGTAAATATGAAACGGCGTCGGAATCGTTTTGGCGATTTCCTTGACCTGCTCTAATGTAACAAACGGTTTTTTCATCTCGGTTCTCCTTCTTCCTTTCAGGATTCTTTTAAAAGCCATCATAAATCTTACGGTATTTACAGAATGCCGTAAAAACCAAAAATGCACCCTCTGCAAAAGCAGAAGATGCACTTTCTTTATTCAATTTGATCAGTCGAGAACGACATATTCGTCGCGTGCCGCACCGACCGAAACATATTTCACTTTGCAGCCAACTGCTTTTTCGATATAACGGACATAGTCCATTGCCTCTTTCGGCAGATCTTCCGGCTTACGGCAGCCGCTGATGTCGCAGTGCCAGCCTTTGACTTTCTCGATCACCGGTTTTGCAACATCCAAATCCTCGCCGATCGGGAAATCGGTGGTGATTTTGCCGTTTACGTCATATGCCGCACAGACCGGAATCTCCTCGAGATAGGAGAGCACGTCCATCTTTGTGAGCGCGATCACGTCAGCGCCCTGCATACGGCAGCCGTATTTGGAAGCCGGCACATCGAACGGACCGACACGTCTCGGACGGCCGGTTGCAGCGCCGTACTCGCCGCCTGCGGCACGGAGCTCTTCTGCCTCTTCGCCGAAGAGTTCACAGGTAAACGGACCTTCGCCGACGCAGGAAGAATATGCTTTCATGATGCCAATGCAGTTTGTGAGTTTGTGGTTCGGGATCCCTGCGCCGACCGGTGCGTATGCACTGATGGTCGAAGAAGACGAGGTAAACGGATAAATGCCGAAATCGATGTCGCGCAGTGCGCCGAGCTGTGCTTCGAACATGATTTTTTTACCGGATTTCTCTGCTTCGTCGAGATATTTGCCGGTGTCGCAGATGAACGCACGAAAGCGCTCTGCGTATTTTGTGAGCCAAGCGCACATCTCATCGTAGGAGACAGGCTCTGCGCCGTACACGCCGGTGATCGTGAGGTTTTTCCAGTCAACGATGCCTTTTAAGCGACGTTTCATATCCTCCGGATGTAACAGATCGATCATACGGATCGCTTTTTTCATATATTTATCGCCGTAAACCGGTGCAATGCCGCGGCGGGTCGAGCCGAATTTTGCGTCGCCCAGGCGGTCTTCTTCCAAGCAGTCGAGCATTTTATGATACGGCATGCAGATGACTGCACGGTCGCTGATTTTCAAATTCTCCGGTGTGACTTTTACACCTGCTTCCACCAGACGTGCGATCTCGCCGTCCAAGTGCTCCAGATCAATGACCATGCCGTTGCCCATGACATTGACGACGTTTTCACGCAGAATGCCGGACGGCAGAAGGTTTAAAATAAATTTTCCCAAGTGGTTGATTACAGTGTGACCCGCGTTGTTGCCGCCCTGATAGCGCACAACGATGTCATAATCCTCCGAGAGCAAATCGACCATGCGGCCTTTTCCCTCGTCGCCCCAGTTGATGCCGGTAATTGCAGTTAACATAGTAGCTTCTCTCCTGTCCGGATTCCATGATAATCCGTATTTTTCATCCGCGGCCGGGAATTTCCCCTGTCCGCACATACAAATAATATTATAAAGCCAATTTCAAAAATTGTCAATGGCAGCTTACGCGGCTTGCGCCGGTTCCTTGCAGCTTGCGCTGCGGTTCCTTAAGGGAGTTTCGTTTCCCTCTTACGCGGCTTGCGCTGTTTCTTCGCAGCTTGCGCTGCGGTTCCTTAAGGGAGTTTCGTTTCCCTCTTGCGCAGCTTCGCTGTTTCCTTGCAGCTTGCGCTGCGGTTCCTTAAGGGAGTTTCGTTTCCCTCTTGCGCAGCTCGCGCGGCTTCGCCGCAGCTTCGCTGTTTCTTCGCAGCTTGCGCTGCGGTTCCTTAAGGGAGTTTTGTTTCCCTCTTGCGCGGCTTGCACCGCAGCTTCGCTGTTTCCTCGCGGCTTCGCCGCGGTTCCTTAGGGAAGTTCATTTCCCTCTTGCGCAGCTCGCGCGGCTTCGCCGCAGCTTCGCTGTTTCTTCGCAGCTTGCGCTGCGGTTCCTCAAGGGAGTTTCGTTTCCCTCTTGCGCAGCTTCGCGGCTTGCGCCGGTTCCTTGCAGCTTGCGCTGCGGTTCCTTAGGGAAGTTTTGTTTTCTTCACGTTTATCCGTCGATCTTTGTAAGCTTTGCGAAGTTCGCCATAATCTTTTTGACGCCCTTTGT
>CALXAM010000092.1 GCA_944386285.1 uncultured Clostridia bacterium
AAAGCGGTGACTCAAAAGAAAGAAATTGAAAAAGTAGAAGTTGGTTCAAAAGTGGTTAGAACCCGCCTGCTTCAAAATTTCAAAAGTAAATCTCTTGGGAACTGATAATCCAAGATGGGGATTGATAGAGTAACGCCTTGAAACCCACCACTGATACTACGGCATGCGGGATTTGGTAACAAGCCCGTGTGGAGCCCGTGGAAGTCGGCTGAACAGCACCCTAAATAATCGAAAACTACAAGTAGCATTGGTTCTAAAGTACCTAGAGGTCGCCTGTGTGAAAAGAGTGAGTATGATAAGGAAATGTGAGTCAATAACTCATGTGCTGGATAAGTCGGGTGTCTATAAGGTAGGCATGGTTAGAATGTGTGTCATTACACTGACGAACTTCCGAATGTACGTCTCGTAAAAGTGCCAAAGGTCGAATAGGCTTTTAATAGTTGCATGGCAGAGGGTAGACTAAATTTTTACTAGGTCTAACCTTAATCGTTACAGGCGGTTGTGCTATGTCGGGACAGAGGAAGAACCTAAACCTACTATGAAAAGATAGGATTATCGGAACACGGAATCATCCAACCTATAAGTTTTAACTTGCAGGTAGTCGAAACGAAATTGTCGTAAGACATATAAGTTAGACGCAATGGATGATAAGCGGTGGTATTACCGTTGATGTTTTCTGTAATGGAAAACGGAGGGATGACCACTAGTCGTAGGATAAGATTAACGTAAACTTACAACAATCTAACAAATTGCGAGTAAGAATAATAAACCTCGTAAAATTAGGATAAACATCCAGAAATCGAGGTGAATACGTTATGAGTGACAAAAACTTCACAAGAAAAGAAAAGTCTGCATACTATTCACAATGCATGCAGATGTACAAAAATCTATATGATTTGACAAAAGAGCAAATTAAGGAAAGAGGATATGCTTCGCATAGAAATCTAATCCGAAAAATATGCTCAACAAAGAACATTGTTAATGCAATAAGAAGTATATCGAAAAACACGGGTGGTCGTACCGCAGGTGTGGATGGAACAACTATCAAAGATGTTAAAAACTATAACAATATCGAGATGGTTAAGAAAATCCAAAGAAAACTTTTAAGTGGCAACTATCAACCTAAACGGGTCAAAAGAGTTTATATTCCAAAACCCAATGGGAAGACAAGACCACTTGGTATTCCTACAATTGAAGATAGAATCATTCAGCAATCTATCAAGCAAGTGTTGGAACCTATTGCAGAAGCACAGTTCTCTCGTGTGAACTCTGGTTTTAGACCTGGTAGGTCGGCACACAATTCAATGGCACAAGTAGATAGTCTCATACAGATGTCGAAAATGCAATGGTGTGTGAAATGTGATATCAAAGGTTTCTTTGACAATGTAGACCACAATAAACTCATCAAATCTCTTTGGAGTTTTGGTATCAGAGACAAATGTGTAATTAGCATTATCAAAGCAATACTCAAATCGGAAATAGTGGATATGGACGGTAAGAAGTTCAAACCGACTGCGGGTACACCACAAGGTGGCATAATCAGTCCACTTTTGGCGAACATTTACTTGGACGCCTTGGACAAATGGATTGAATCGCAATGGACACACTTTGAAACTGAACACACCTATTATTCCGATAAAAGAGAAAAAGAATATCAAAGACCAAACCAAAATAAAAAGTATCGAGCACTTCGTACCAGTTCTACAATGAAAGAAATGTATATCGTAAGATATGCAGATGATTTCTTAATTTTCACAAACACTCGTGAAAATGCAGAAAAGATAAAAGTGGCGACTACTCTTTGGTTGAAAGAAAATCTAAAATTAAAATGTAGTACAGAGAAAACCAAAATCATAGATTTAAGTACAGAATTTGCTGAATTTTTAGGATTTAAGTTTAAGATTTCAAACAGAGTGAAAGTTACTCGAAAGAGTAAAAGTAAAAAGTATATCATCGACTCACATGTGTCGGATGAGGCACTTAAAAACATCAAAGAGAAATTGTATAAACAAATAGATTATATTGCCACGGCTGGCGACAACACAACGTTCCACAAAGCAATACAAATCTACAACTCTATGGTTATGGGTTTCCATAATTATTATAGAGTTGCTCATTCGGTTAATAATGACTTTAGTAAAATCGGATGGGATATCCAAAAGAAACTCTATAACAGAGTTCTAAAAGACTATCCCAGAAGAAATGAAACCCCAGAAAAGATTAAACAATGCTATAAGGCAATTGTTCAAAAGTATGGAAAGTCAAAAGAACTGAAATGGTGTAATGGAATACCCATTATTCCGTTAAGATATGTACAATTTCAACATCCGAAGTTTTACAACGAAGGATACAATCTCTATGATGACAATAACACGCTGGACACGTTCAACTTGGAAAATATGGCAGATATAATTGCTTACTTTTCAAGCGATGTCCAGAATGCAAGAGACACTACCGAACTATATGAAAGTAAAATCAGTAGATTGGTAAGTCAAAAAGCAAAGTGCTATATCACACAACAACCGTTAATTAAAGGTGAAATTGCTACTCATCATATTACACCTGTATCAAAAGGTGGAACCGATGAATATGAAAATGTCATAATAATCCAAAGTCAGGTACACGATATAATTCATTATAGCGAAAACCTCGATGTTGCGATTGACAAATTAAAAGCCGAATATGAAACGAGTGAGAAAATGATTAAAAAGTTCACTGAAATCTATAACAAATCTAAACTCTAATCTTGTAAGTGAAAAGTTAACTTAAACTATGATGGCATGCCGTGTGCGGGGAAACTCGCATGCACGGTGTAGACGGGGGGAAAACTTGGAGATAATTTCAAAGAGTTACCTATCCGTATCCAAAACGCTGGCCGCGCACGTTGTCTATCTTATAAAGGAGCGCGGGGCAAAGCCTGAGGAAATAACCGCGGTGACCTTTACAAACCAAGCCGCCGCAGAAATGCGCGGAAGGCTTGAAAAGGCGCTTGGCGGAAAGCGCGCCGTCTCGCGCATGACCATCGGGACGTTTCATGCAGTCTGCCTGAACCTGTTAGGAAGCGTGCGGCTGGCCGCGCGCGGGGAGGCGCTGGAGCTTGCGGCAAAAGCGCTCGGCAAGCCCTCCGCGATGCAGGAAGCAGGCCGCTTCCTGCGGGCCGTCTCCCGTGTCAAAAACGGCACGTCCTTAGAAGAGGCGGGCTTGGAGGAGGCGGCGTATGCGGCCTACTGCGCGCTGTTGAAGGAGCGGGGGCTTTTGGACTTTGACGACCTGCTGATACAGGCGCTTCAGGTGGATACGGCCGGGGACCGGCGCTTTCGCCATCTGCTGGTAGACGAGTTTCAGGATATCAACGCCGTGCAGTACGAGCTTCTGTGCGCATGGCACAAAGGCGGGGAAAGCCTGTTTGCCATCGGGGATCCGGATCAGTCGATTTACGGCTTCCGTGGCGCGGCAGGGGATTGTTTTGCGCGCTTAAAGCGCGATTTTGCCGATGTGCAGGAGGTCAGGCTGACGGAAAACTACCGCAGTACGCCCGAGATCCTGCTGGCGGCGGAACCGGTGATCAACGGCAACCCGGGCGCGCCGCGCACGCTTTCTCCGCACTGCCCTTCCGGCGCGGCGGTGCGGCTGATGACGCTGCACGCGGCAAAAGGCATGGAATTCCCGGCCGTCTTTGTCTCAGGGGTGAAAGCGGGGGTGCTTCCGCTTGAGCGGAAGGGCCGCGCCGTTGATTTGTGCGAGGAAC